>CAIMFA010000209.1 GCA_903840185.1 uncultured Lentisphaeria bacterium
GACCGTCTGGCCCGCGTCGCCCTGTACAAGACTTACGGCATGAAAGAAACAGTATGGACCGGCCCGATTGCCAAATCCTGTAAATTCGATGATGAAAAAGCGTTCGTCCGGTTTGAAAACGGCGGCTCTCCGCTGGCTGTCAAAGGCGAAAAACTGCAAGGCTTCGCCATGGTTAACGATGAAGGCATGACGGTCAAAGCCGATGCGAAAATCACCGGAGAGGACACTGTCGAAGTAACTGCGCCGGAAGTCAAAAAAGCCGCAATGGTTTATTATGCATGGGCCAACAATCCGACCGGCGTGAACCTGATCAACAAGGCCGGGCTGCCGGCTTCGCCGTTCCGTTTCGGCACCATGCCGAAAGCCAATTTCATGGCAAAACTGCTGCCGGCTGAAGCAGGCGATTACAAACTGGTGTACAGTTTCGATCCGACCAATCCCAAATTGACCGATAACAACACTAAAATCGTTTATGCGGAAGATAACTCCGCCAAATTTACCGGAAAATTCAAAAAGATCGCCTATTTCATGGCGCTGCAATCCAGTGACGGCAAAGTGTCCTACGCTTTTGTCAGCATGGATCCGTTCACCGACGACGTCAGAAAAATCGGAGTGCCGGTGAAATCAGCCGGCCAGATTTTCCAGCAACTGGTTACCGGCATGACGGTGAAATCGAATGTTGACGGGGTCAAAACCGGCGACTACCCCGAAGGCGGCAATATCGAATTCTGGGACTGCAACTACGGCGGCGCCAACAGCGCCAAAGTTCCCGGGGCGTCTGATACCGCTTTCGACTTCGGCGACCAGTATGACACCAGCCGTTCCCCCGGCTACGGCTGCATGCAGATCCATAACTGGAAGGAAAAACAGTCAATAATCTGCTTCAACAACTTCAGCAGCGGCAGAGGTGCCGATACCGGCATTGGCAACTGGGTTGGCGGCAAGACGCTGGACTGGACTTTCTCCGGCAACGCTAAAAACTATGCGCGCGGCGAATTTAAAGTTCTGATTCAGGAATAACCGCCTTTCCACCCCGGACGCCCAGCCGTCCGGGGCTTTTTCCCCTTCTTTCAACCACTTTCATTCTGCTCTGCTTACCTCCGTCCATATTCTTCAAACCATGACGCATCTACATAATATATACTATTTTGATAAACATTAAATTGTATTCAAAATTAATTATTTACGCTTTTTATAAAAATATACTTGACTATTTAAGTAGAGTATATTATATTCAATAATAATATAGAATTAAGGAAAAAGCAGATGAAAAACAAACACAGTCGCATCAAGCCGTCAGTTACGGCATGCCCCTGCGGAATCAATGGCCGCTGCCCTTTGGCACACCTAAAAGTGGCATTGATCGGCGGACTTGACCGGCTGGAGACTAATTACCGGGCTGCTTTTGAAGAACTTGGCGCCGAATTATACTTTCACAAGGGTAAATGCGCAGGTTACGGTTCGGAACGTTTGCGGTCGGTGATCAACAATGCAGATGTCGCAGTTTTCATAACTTCGATCAACAGTCATAACGCACTGCTGGTGTCGAAGGAACTGTGCTGCAAAACCGGCAAAAGGTTTGTGGCGATCAAAGAAACAGGTCCGAAACGGGTCTCGCATGAATTTTTAAACCGGGTCACTGCCGGTTTTAAATAGTACAATTGCCGGCGTAATCAGATTTTCGTTATCCGTCATGCGGTTTTTGTATTTTCTGCCATGTGCTGCTTGATTTATGCTTTGCCTCTGGCTATCTTTTTCCGGAAATATTAATTATTATCAGGAGATGATGCGCTATGCTTCGTATTTTTAAACGGCTGCTGCAGGAAATCATAGACATAATACCGGCGGTTGTGTTTTTCTGCATAGCGTTCAACCTGATTGTCCTGACCGACATGCTTACTACGGAGAGCTACGGCATCCGGGTGTTCGGTTTTGTAAGCGCCACGCTCATGGCGGTAGTGGTCGGCAAAGTCATGCTGGCGGTTAACCTCGTTCCATGGGTCAACGCCTTCCGTAGCCGGCCGCTTATCTGCAATACGCTCTGGAGATCCGGCCTTTACACCATCGTCAGCTTTGTGCTCAGGTATCTCGAACTGATAGTCCGTTACTCCTTAAAGCATGGAAGCCTGACAGAAGGATTCCAGCATCTGACCACAGACTTTCCCTGGTCGCGCTTCTGGGCGGTGCAGATATGGCTTGCCGCACTCTTCCTAGTTTTCGCCGCGCTCCAGGAAATCACCCGCGCCCTGGGCCCCGGCCGCCTGTGGCAAATTTTCTTCTGCAGAAGAGAAGACCCCAAATAAGCGTCATTAACTGCGGAGTTTGGCAGATTTCAGCGCAGAATCGCGCAGGGTGAAACTGTATTCCTCTGTGTTCTCTGTGACCTCAGTAATGAAAATAGGATTTTGATTTATGGCGGACGTGTTTAAATTTACTTAAGACCAGCGGACGGCGCTGAAACTCACCGGCAGGAGGACAAGGAATCTGCTGCTGTTCGGCGGCTCCAGGCATTGCATCGCAATATTCAAACGCAGAAATACTCTAATAGACAGCCGGGGCTATTGAGTAAAGTTTAATCCTTCATCCACATTTCATATTCAGGATATTCCGTGCCGCCCGGGATATATTTAATCGACTTTTTAAAATATTTTCTTGCGGCTTCTTTATGCCCGGTTTCTGCTAAAATCACACACAGATTATTCGAAATGAGAGACGCCAAATTATCACTCCGCAAATATTCTCCGGCATTCTGTAAAAACTGCGGAGTAAGTTCCCGTGTATTCTCTTCGTATATTACTTGCCGCTCGATGCATTTTGCATAGTCAGCGGCTTCTCTTATAAGCTGTACATAAAGTTCTTTATATAAATCCAGCGCGTCTATTAATCTGCCTTCTTTTTTATAAAGCAATGCGGTATTAAATTTATCCTGAAATTCCTGTTTGTTCATCATATTCACATTATTCCTGCTAAAAGCCTGCCGCATCATACTGACTGTAAAATCTGTTCAACATTTGCAATCCAGTGCTATCAATAAAACGGTATTATCATTTACGGGCGGATAGATTTTCAATGACGCTGAGCAGTTCTGGTCTGGTAAAAGGTTTTTTTAACGTCAGGTTTGCTCCCAGTGCACTGGCATTCATCAGATAAAACTCCGGGTCGATAACGCCCCCGCCGGAAATCGCTAAAATCTTGATTTCA
>CAIMFA010000210.1 GCA_903840185.1 uncultured Lentisphaeria bacterium
ATTCGGATACCGGCGGAACAGCTTTGGCACAACGCCCTCTTCTTTAATCGGACCAGTCGGCGGGTTCCATCCGACCTGTTCGCCGTCAGGATTGAATGTCGTCTTCCGCTGGGCCGGAGTTTCCAGACGGCCTATTTCCGACCAGAATACCGGGCCGTGCCCGAGCATGATGAGCTTCGGGAAACGCTGCAAAGTATGTTCCAGTTGCGGCAGACCGGGATCGTCGTACAATCCGAAATCGCCGCCTACCACATCGGAGCCGTCGCAGATCACCGGAAGCCCGACTTCCTGCGCGTGTTTGAACAGGTTTTGCACCATGGAATGCATGACCGGCACGTTCAGCATCACCTCGCCCAATCCCTTGCAGCCCTGGTCGCGGTAGTACCGGAGCAAACGGTCAAGCGGCGCGTCAGCCGAATTGGTCAGAGCGCGCGGATCAATGTTGCAAAACGGGATGAACCGGTCCGGATACTGCTTCGCCATATCAAGAATATCCTCATTGGCCTGGGGCAGATAGATTTCCGGGCTGACAATCGGGAGCAGTACCCCACGTTCGATTCCGGCCTGATCGTAGCGTTCAAGCACCTGCTCCGCGGTGCAGAATTGTACCACGAATGGAATGGGCCGCCGATACGCGTGGGCATGAATGTCTATAAACATTTTGTTTGTTCCTTTTCTGAGAATTTTGTCCAATTTCTTAATGTTTTCATATTGTGGACGCTCACGCTTATATTATATATTTTACCATAAAAATTAAATATCCAGGTTGAGTTTTACCGTCTGTCCGGTCTCGATTGACCTATCGGCGGCGAGGCACATCATGGCGCTGATGTAACCGTCGCGGACGTTGGCGTTGATGGACGACTCCCCGCCTTGCAGCAACTTGAGGAACCCTTCTGCCAGATACTCCGAACTGCCCATGTGTCCGACATCGGCCCAGTCGTGGGTCTCGAAAAGCGAGGACCCCGGCTTGTCGTTGAAACGGGTGATGCGGATAGTGCTGGTGCCCTTGACATAGGCGCCGGTGGTGGGGTGTTCCTCGAACTCGCCATAGAGGCGCAATTCCAGAATCCCCTCGGTGCCGATGAAATAACCGCCGCGCTGTCCGCCGGAGAACGGAGCGTTGAAGGTTTGCGAGTAGGACGCGGTCACCCCGCCCTCGTACTTGATGGCCAGTACCTGGTTGTCGTCAATATCAATCTCCCTGGCATAGACACAGCGGCGCAGTTCAGGTGGCAGCAGCGGCTTGCCGGCATCCAGCTTGCGCCGGTAGATGCTCATCGTGCAGGTCATCTTCCGGTCGCAGACATCGCAGGTAAGATCGTCGGGCATGTCACCGCCGTAAACCTGCCTGGAGCCAAAAGCCGCGACGGCTTCCGGCTTCAACCCGATGAAATAGTTGATCAGATCCAGATCGTGCGTACCCTTCTGCAACAGCAGGCTGCCGACGTTCTTCCGTGTCCGCATCCATGCTCGGAAGTAGATGTCGCCATAGTGTACGTTGTTGACGAACTGCACTGAGACGATCCGTCCGATGTCACCGTTCCGGATGTGCCGGCGTGCGGATTCCGCCACCGGCGACCCACGCAGGCTGAAGTTGACTGTAGCCACTTTCTGGTAGTCGCGCAGCAGGGTCCAGACCTTGCACACATCCGCCTCGGTGATGGCAATGGGTTTTTCCAGAAGAATATTCACCCCGTGTCTGACACAGAGCGCCACCGCCTCGGCGTGGTGACTGCAAAAGCTGGCAATGATGACGGTGTTGATGTCCTCTTTTTGCAGCATCTCCTCCGCATCCCGGTAATAGGGCAAATCCCGGAAATTTCGGCGCAATTCGAAGGGCTCGGATTTCAAGTCCCCCGCTAAAGCCATGTTCCCTTCGCCAAGATAGCCGGCTACTATCTTATCGAACTTACTGCGATCCACATCGGAGAAAGCCACGCAGCTTCCCGGCAGGTATTTTTCCATCCGGACCATATGCCCGGTACCGGCGCTACCGGCTCCGATACAGGCGATTTTCAGTTTCTCAGTCATTTTGTTTTCCCTTTGATTATTTTTATAATAAGCCAGTCAAAGACATTGATCAAAGGCGTAGGTGCCGCCGACTACACTCCGCATAATTTTTCTATTTTCATTTTATATATATTTTCGCAAGTTTTTTTACATCCCGATAAACTGCAAGTATTCGTTCCCGTAAGTTCATAGTATTCATTTATATTGATTTGACATTTATTACTTTGCCGCAGATGGTCAGCCAGGATACCATTGCCTTCGGTCATCCTTCAATATGCAAATTCAACTCATAAATATAGATATACGGGTCATTATTTACCGGCGTATGACGAATTTCAAACCCGAGAGCATTCCACCCTTTTTGCAATGCACTGCAACTTTTAACGAGTATTTGGACAAGTTCATGCTCGCCCAACACAAACCCCGACTGTATTCTGCCCGGCAATTGCTTTATTCGCACAAACTTGCTTTCGTCCAAAATTTCCCCATTGAGCAGATAAGTCACATAACCTGACGCGGCATACCTGCTCAAAGGCTTGCAGTATGCATGGGGGTTATCTTCCACTACCTGATGGAAACTTATAGTAATAGCGTTGTTTTTATCCAATACATCCTCGTCGTTGACGTAAAATTTTATGGTCTGGAAATATTTTGCCGGACAAGAGGCCTCAACATAGATAGGCAGCTCATGCCAGAAGGTATATTCCTTCTCCTTTTTAGCCAGTGTTTCAGTGGAGCCCGCCTGAGATAGCAGCGCCGCCCGCAGCTTCAACTCACCGGTATCCATGGGGTTGGGGAACGTGGAAATCGGATAGTTTTGAAAAATTGTGCAGGGATAATTAAACATATAAACCCCATCGACCCCTTGTGCCAGGAAATTTTGCGCCATTGCCCGAAGTCTTATTACCGTCTCTTCGGCGCTCTCTTTTACAACAAAATTATGTCGCGGGGGGCGAACCTCATCCGGGAGCTCGACTGATGGATAACTGTTAATCGACGGAGTGCATTCTACCGACGGGTAAAATAGAATATCGTTAGCGTGGCACAAGCTCAGGAATGGTTCCACTTCAATATTATAGATGTTAGCATAATTGCTCATTACTAAAATATCCATGAGTTTATCTTTTATCCACTCTTCCACCTCCATTCCGGCATTGCGTCGTTGATTTTCATCAAATGGCAATCTGATCAAAAGTTTAATTTTACGATTCCTTGCGTTACCGATTTTTTCAATGCCACCGCGTATTTGCCTGATAAAATCAGTAAGAATTTCCCGTTTTTCCCACGCTTCATCCGGATTAAAAGTCAAGGGGTTTCGGCAGAAATCCAGCTCTATCCCATCGACATCGTAGCGTTCGGCCACTTCCAGGATGGAGTTCAGACGATTATCTCTTACCTCAGGATAGGAATAGTCCATTGCCGCATTATCATAGCTGCGGTGCTGCGTAACACCCCAGAGCCGCATTTCCTGGTGTTGCTTCCAGAACTCCGTAGCCAGCATTCCCTCTGGCTCTGACTTGAAATGAATATCGTTCATCCGGAAACTGGCGAAAAAAGCTATATTGATCTTACGCAATTCATTAATTAAAGTCGGCAGATAGTCAATTCCCTGACGGTGCAGGTTAAGCAATAAATTACCTTCATTGCCGGTAGCGCTATACCCGCCGTCTTTTTCCGCCATATCGTATGCGTTCTCAATAAATTTAGAATGATAGGAATAAGCAAGATCCCCGCTGGCGATGGACCAGCATATACACCCCACCTGGGTATTTTTTAAATATTCCACAGCCTTTGGAATTTGGCTCAAGCTATGCGGTTTCGGCATGACTCGCAAAGAGCAAGTATCGTCATTGTAAATGATTTTGGGTAAAAACTTTTCCATAATATTGA
>CAIMFA010000211.1 GCA_903840185.1 uncultured Lentisphaeria bacterium
GATAATATCGTTATGAAAATGATGACAACTGTAGCGGCAAGGCCATGGAATGAGCCGATGGTGATTGAGAATCTCGTTAAAATGTGCGAGGACAGCGCGACCACGGATGTTGCGGTAATGTATATGTGCCATCCCGAAGGCCTGCCGCTGATGGAAAAAATAGCGGAGTCCGCAGCGCAGTTCAGAAAGATAAAATCAAAACTGGCCCCATGCGGGATTCGATCCGGAATAATGATTCAGACGCTTTTGGATCACGGGGAGCGTTTTCAGCCGCTTTCGCCGGTCACCTTTCAGCGGATCACCGGTTTTGACGGTACAGTCAGCCGTGCCTGCTTTTGTCCGCTCGATGAAGATTTTCTGGATTATGTCCGCCAGATGATCAGCGTATTCAGCAAGGAATCTCCTGATTTTTTTCTAGTTGACGATGATGTGAGGCTTGATAACCATAGCCCGGCCCGCTGGGCGTGCGCATGTCCGCTGCATGTAAAACTTTTTAATCGTTTTGCAGGGATGGAATACTCCAGAGATCAGATTTTTGCCGCGATGGAACGCGATGACGAGCTTGGTCAATCAGTCCGCAGGCAATGGCAGAATTCGGGCGACGAGAGCCTGCTGATGCTGGCAAGGATTATCCGGGAGGCAATAGATCAGATTGCTCCGGATATCCGTTGCGGCAAGTGTACTTCCGGAGGCAAATCCACATTTCGAACTGTTGACATTGCCAGGGCACTGGCTGGCAGCACAAAGCCGTTCATTCGTTTAGCCGGGGCATATTACTGCGCTGACGGCTATGCTTATTTTGCGGATGCGATGATTAACCTGGCCGCTCAGTCATCCCTGCTTAACAACGACAAGGATATTGAGTTGCTGAGTGAGTCAGACACCTGCCTGCATACCCGTTATCACACGCCGGCTAAAACACTGAGAGGGCATGTGGCCGGCAGCATTCTGGCGGCAGGCATTGATACGCCTTATACTTGGATTCCCGGAACTCTGGAATGGATCCCTGAGGATGTTGAAGCCTTTTCCAAAACAATGAAGACTGGCCTGCGTTTTTTCTCTGAACTAAAAAAGATCAGTAGACAAGTGCGCTGGCTTGGACCAACATTGGTGATGAATGACCGGCGGAAAATTACAATGCCGTGGCGCAAATCAAATCCTGAATCTTGTCCGATCAGCAGTTGGGCCGGAAGCATCTGCGGCAAGTTCGGCATTCCTTTTACAGTCAACAACCCCGACTCATCTATCTATATGCTCGATGGAACTGCCGTCTATGATCTTACCCGCCAGGAAATTGAAAATATTCTCGGCAAGGCCGTACTGCTAGACGGGCCGGCAGCATTGATTCTTTCCAAATGGGGATATTCTGAACTGATGGGAGTGGAGGTCAAGGAAGGCGATGACGAATTACGCTACGATTATGAGAAGTTCAATGACGATGCGCAATTGAACGGAGACTCAGCAGGCAAGCACCATCTCTCCATGCGCGGAAATGCTGATGGGGTGAAGCGGCTAACCCTGCTGGACAATAAAGTTAGAATCGCATCATCATTTATTGCAGCCGGCTGGTACAATAGTCATGATGAAAAGGACGTTTCACCGGCAATCACCGTATTCGAAAATTCTCGAGGCGGGCGAGTTGCCGTGTATGCGCAGAATAATATGTTTATGACATTCAAATGTTTCATGAGTGACATCCGAAAAGAACAGTTTGTGCATATTTTGTCGTGGCTGGGCGGCCAGAAGCTTCCTGCGATCACGTTGAATGGAGTCGATACATATTTTCTATACGGACACGACACTTCCACAGGAGAGTATATTGCCGCGATATTCAACTTGAGCCAGGATGATGTTGAAAAAACGCGAATATCTTTCGATTTCGGCCAGCCGTCCGGTATAAGATATCTGACTGACGAAGGGGAATGGGAGCCCCTTTGCTTCCAATATGGCAATGGAACGACAAGTCTGGATATAACTTTGAGAACCATGGAGCCACTGGTGCTCCGAATCAAGGTGTAGTCTCTGTGGATCAAGCAGTGTCAGCGCCGACTGAAAATATCCCGATTCCGCTGATCTAGAATGTCCCAATTTCGCCGACAAACAATAGAATTCCGAGCTCCCGGCGGACAAATTAAGCATGGAGTTAAACGTTTTTCAGTTACATTTTTTCGGCGATGGTATCTAAAAAAAGCGCCCGGATAATGCTGCCTTTGCCGTTCCAACCTTAGGGAAAAATTTCCCTAAGGTCTGATGAC
>CAIMFA010000212.1 GCA_903840185.1 uncultured Lentisphaeria bacterium
CCATTTTAGCCATGATATTAGATTATGTTTCATTGCATTAATCATGTCGCCCTATTTTGTCGATTACCTTCATAATATTTTCTTCATTATCATAAACTTTGCCATTGTAAATGATTTTATCACGAATGAACTTGGGTCTGTTTTTAACTTCTTCGGTAATTTTCCCGATGTAATCCCCAAGGATGCTGATTGAGATGATCTGGATGCTGCCAAGACCCAATACAAGCAGCACGATTGTAGTTATGCCTTTAGCACTGGGCGGGTTTATGAAAAAGTTAATCAGATAAAAAGCCGCAAGTATTATTGTCACAATGAAAATAAACGCTCCCAGGCTTTGGATATAGTGCAATGGCTTCATCGAAAACGAGAATATGCCTTTTTTCGCCCACCAGATATTTTTTGAGAAATTATTTGTACTTTTACCAAACAGTCGTTCCGGCCTGGTATACGGCACTCCTGTCTGTTTGAATCCCACCCACGCGCGAAGACCTCTCAGGAAAATATCCTTCTCCGTGAATTTAAGCAGGTGGTCCACCACCTTCCTGTCCATCAGGGAGAAATCCCCGGCGTCAACAGGCACATTTATATCTGAGAGTTTTCTGAATATCCGGTAAAACAGCTTGTACAGGAACTGCATATAAAAAGATGCATCTCTTTTAGTCCGCTGTCCGTAGACGATCTCATATCCCTCTTCCCATTTTTTAACAAAATCCCCGATTATTTCCGGCGGATCCTGCCCGTCGCCGTCCATTAACACCACCGCATTGCCGGAGGCGATTTCCATTCCGCTCATAAAAGCTGACTGCGAACCGAAGTTACGCGAGTGGGATATGCCTAACACATGTGCATCTTTCTCGCACAGGTTCTTAATCACTTCATAATCATTATCAGGACTGGCGTCGTTAACAAATATTATCTCGTAATCATTGCCCGTCTGTCGGAATACATTTGTCAGTCTTTCATGCAGCACCGGAATTGATCTGCTGTCCTTATAACACGCAATGACCGCGGAAATCTTTTTAGCTTTTCTGGGAGGGGAGACATATTTGAACATGTCAGCCGTTTTCTTTTCCCATTCAATATTAATTTTCAGGCCGTCTTCAAAAGAAGTTTTGTATTTCCAGCCCATCAATTTCTCCGCCAGCTGCGGATTGCCGTACCACTCAGTGATATCCCATTTCCTGTTCACCATGGAACCGAATTCCGGCTCGGCGCTGATATTGAACAGCCTCCTGGCCGTATTTGCGACGTCCTCCATGGTTGTTTTCACCCCTGACGCTATGTTAATTGATATGCCGGGGTTTGTTTTGCATATTGTGATCGCCGCCTTGACTATAGCCGCGTTGCAATCGTCAATATATACAAAATCTCTGGCGATGGATTTGTCAACAAAATTCGGATATACACCTTTCAGTCCGCTGGCGATCAGCGTGGGTATAAGCCGGTCTTTTTCCTCCCATGGCCCGAAAATCGAATACAGCCGCAGATTGACACACGGGAAATTGAGGATTTTGCCGTAGTATTTTACAATGTATCCGGCCCCTGCCTTGGACACCGCATAATCGCTGTTTGGAATCAGTTCTCCATTTTCGTCCGTGAATTTTGAATTCAATCCGTATTCCGAGGACGTTCCAGCCTGCACAAAGGCGCTGCAACCCGTGTCCGAAAGCGCCCGCAGCAGGTTCAAGGTGCCGATATAATTGGTCTGATGTATCCTGTCGGTGTCCGACTGTCTGGCATACGCGCCATAGGCCGCCAGATTAAACACCGTCATCGGCCTTATTGTGCTTATTGCGCTTTTCAGCGCTTCAAAATCCGTTATGTCAACATTCATTATTTTCGGAGAATGCACATTGATAAGTCTCCAGCAGTTCAACGGATTCTTGGAACATGCATAGACGTCATCCCTGATTTTGTTCAGGCTGAAATATAGTTTCGCCCCTATAAACCCGGAGGCTCCGACGATTAAGATAGGGCCCGACAGCTTTTTAACATCCTCTATGGTCTCCTGAGTCCAGATGTCGGAATATATAATATCGTTATTCATTGGACAATTCCTTCATGGTTTTAAGTATTGCTTCGGGATCAAGACCGCTCATTTCCTGGTGATATGACTGGCTGCCGTACAGCCCGTCAGGATAACCGCAGGCAAAACGGTGTACTAATTTGCAGCCGGCGGACTTCTCCAGCAGAAGCAGTGACAGGTTTTCTCCAAGTCCCCCTCTGCTTACATGTTCTTCAACCACCAGCACTTTTCCAGTTTTTTCCACGCTGCTTAACAAACTCTCCGGCAGTTCAAGCAGTGGCATTTCAGAGACAACAAACAGATCCACACTTTCCGCATCCAAACCCGTTTCAATGGCTTTGAAGACGTTTAAAATAGCAGGCCCCATGCCAACAACAGTGATTTTATTTCCGCTTGAAAGTTTTCTAACTCCGCTGTAAGCTGGTAATTCCAGTCTTTCCGGTTTAATGCCAAAGCCCAGCCTTAAATACGACGGGCCTTTGCGCTGCATCATTATATTTACAAGCCCGTCAACGTCCTCGTTGCAGAAAGGGATGTAGCATTTCATATTCTGGAATGAAGATAAAACCGCAATGTCTTCTATGGCATGATGGGTCGCTCCCATAATTCCGTAGCCGTAACCTCCGCCATTACCTATTATTTTAACATTCATGTTATGCAGGCATACATCAATCCTGATCTGCTCTGCCGGACGGAATACGACGAACGGCGCTATGCTGTAACATAAGATTGTGTATCCCTGCGAGGCTAATCCGGCCGCGAGAGATACCAGGTTCTGCTCGGAAACCCCAGCATTAATAAACCGCGCACCCATAGCCTCCTGAACATTCTCCAGCGCCATGAATCCGAGGTCGCCTGTAAGAAAGATGACCTTTTCATCAGAGGCCGCAATTTTTTCTATAGATGCGGAGAATTCCTTACGCATTTCCAGCTCCTGATTCATAGACCGCCGTTTTGTACTGGTCTTCGCTCATGGGAAGGTAATGCCATTCCATTTTATTCTCCATGTAAGACACTCCGCTGCCTTTGACCGTTCTGGCGATTATACATTTCGGCTTTTCGCTGCCGCGGTTTTCCACTTCTTCGAACGCATTGAGAAGACTGTTGAAATCATTGCCGTTTGAAGCCTCAGTCACTTCGAAATTAAAAGACTCCCACTTTTTCGCTAAAGGCTCCAGGCTGAGTACATCTTTGCTTCTGCCGAATCCCTGCAAGCCGTTGTTGTCAATTACGACGACAAGGTTGGAAAGCTTCTGATGTGCCGCGAAAAGCGCCGCCTCCCAGGTCGAGCCCTCGTTGCAGTCGCCGTCTGAAAGCACACAGTAAACATTGAATTTTCTACCGGAGAACCGGTTTGAAAGCGCAATACCCGCCGCGAGTGAAAGTCCGTGCCCAAGGCTTCCCGTGCCAAAGGTGACTCCTTCAAGCATTCTGCTGCATGGCGGATGCGCTCCGAGCAGTGTACCGTCTTTGTAGAAAGAGTCAAGTTCAGACTCCGGAATACGCCCGGATTTGGCTAAAACAGTATATAAGGCGACAGCGGCGTGACCTTTTGACAGGATAAATTTATCATCCTTTTTCATCCGGTCAAAAAACAGGCATACAAGGATGTCTAGGCACGAAAGCGAAGCTCCTATATGTCCGGCATTTGCCCTCTTGTACAGTCCTAAAAGCGTTTTCACGCAGTCAGTCTTTATTCTACGAAGCTTGTCAATGTCAGACATGTCATGCCCTTAAAGCGTAAATATTCAATAAAGTATGTATCAATGTAATACCCTAAAAGTTTTTTTCAAGAATTTTCAGGTAATGGTTTTGGGTGAATTCCGGCTTAAAAATATACTCTTTTTATGTATTTATGCGGATTTCATGTTCCTGAATTATCCCGCGGAAGGGGTAATTCAGATAACTGTATTGCAGTTTTTGAACCATGAAATATAGTATAACCTGTTCAGATATTTTTGGGCTGGCGGACTGTTTTATAATATTATATAAGAAAAAATAGAAATGAAGAGAGAAGATTACAGCGGAGAAATATTGCTGACCTTTGTTGAATTTTTTTCCGCCGCTTTGTTGTTAATTTCTTGCGGCGTACTGATTTATTTTAATGCGCATGAGACGCCTCCGGATAAGCAGTATTTCCTGAGTCTGGAATTTATGCCCGGCGTCCGGAGTCTGCTGCTGCCGGAACTCCGGGAGCGCACTACTTTCATTTATTTAACGCTCCTCAGCATCCCGGTCTGTTTGGCGGTCATATATATTTGCGGCCGAATCCGGAATACATACAGGCAATCTGAAGGCCGCGCCATGCTCGTGAAAACAATTCTTCTGAATATTTTCCTCCTGGCAACTATGGTTGTCTGTCTATATCAGCCGCAAATCCATCCGCAATTCATGTATATACTTTTTGATCCGGTGTGGGACAATTATATTCTGCTGATTCTGGTTTTTGCCTTCTCATGGCTGGCAGTTTACGGCTTATTCAAGTTCAATCTTAATAAGTTGTGCGGCAGATTCCTTTTGCCGGTGCTTATGCTTATTCCCTTATTGCAGATTTTATGCTGCCGGATATATACTTTAGATCTTGTCAGTACTGAAGTTCCTGACCATCCTAACATCATTGCATATGCGCTTTCTCAAGCGGCAGTTGGAGGAACCGATTATCATCAATACGGATTTTACCAGAGAATGCTGGCTCCGGTTTTCAAAATGATCCAGCCGAATATGCTGAATATTTCGGTAGTAATGGCGCTTTTATTTCTGGCCGGCTGCCTCTCTATTTACTGGGTAATGTTCAGGTGTGTGAAAAACAAGGCTTTGCTGCCCGCTTTTGCGCTGGTACTGTTTTTAACGACGGGAACCTGGTTGTTTCTTGACCGGGAGAGGCAATTAAGCATCGAACCGTATTTTGCTTATTATCCTGTCCGGTTTATTTTTCCGGCATTGTCGGTACTGCTTTTTTCCTGCTTGATTTTCTTGCGCAAAAAGCACATTACGCCACTGTGCGGAGTACTGGCGGGTTTGGGATTATGGTGGAATATTGACTCAGGGATTGCGGTTTACGGCGCTTTCATTACAATTATGGGTTTAGAACTGATTTTTTCAAAAGAGCGCCGGCCGTGCATAATGCGGTTAATATCATTTTGCTTGTCGGCTTTTGCAGCTTTTGCGGCATTGTTAATTATCTTCAGCATCCAGCAGGGGTGTATAATTTCCCCGGCTGAATCGCTGAAATATATCAAAATTTTCTCCTCCTCCGGATTTGGAATGCTGCCACTGCCGGCGCCTCCGGCTCCATGGTGTGTTTTTGCCGGAATCTATCTGTTGGGAATTATCATCGGCTTGCGTCTTTTTATTTCCGGACGGTTCAGTATTTTAGCGAAAATGTCTTTGTTCCTCTCTGTTCTGGGAATCGGGCTGTTCACTTATTACCAGGGGCGGTCGCATATCTGGAGCCTCCCGACGGTGATTTGGCCTGCGCTGATGCTGCTGTTTATTTATACGGACTCTATCATCCGGTCGGTTAAAGCCGGACTCATTAACGGATATTTTAAAATGCTGATATTTCCGGCAGTTTTTTTAGCTGTCTGTGCATTGGCGACCATTGCCTGCGACTACAAAATGATTGCGACAGGCGTTGATCGCACATGCCGGGGGATTCTGGTGCCGAATGAAGCATGTCCGCTGGAGCAGAATATCCGGTTCATCCTGGCGAATGCCGGCGAAAACAAGGTTGTTAATATAGTCAGCGATATGCAGGGGGTATATTACGCCGAGACCGGACTGCGGGCGGGAATTGCTAATTTTGAAATGGTTGAACTGTTCTTTATTAAAGACTGGGCCAGAGTTATAAAAGAACTCAAGGAGGCTGATGTCCCGCTGTTTATCGCCCGGCGGATGGCTGTTGAATGGGTATATAAATATTATAAGCTGCAAGCGGTGAGCCGGGACGGAACGCTTATGTATTTCATTCCCATGCCGCGCGGCGGTCAGTCAAAGTAATTCCCCTTTGCTCAGTCCGGACAGGTTCAATATCTTATATTCAAGGTCAAAGATTGAGATATTTGAACAGTGGTTCCATGAACAGCCAGAAGCTCTGGAAGAACAGGAATATGCCCAGCGCGCCGAGGACAATGCTTAAACCCCACATGTATTTATTTTTGATAAATCCGGAGATGCCGGACAGCAGGATTGCTATCTGCAGAAAAATGATGGCATAACCGAAATGCCTTGAATGCACCTGGGAATCGTCTCTCAGTTTTTCCAGTTGCACGGCTTCTGCAGATATTTCCTTCTTCTCGTCTTCATATTTGGTGATTTTTGCGGCGTAATATGAGATGCTTTTCTTATAATCGTCAGCAACTTTAGGAGACAGGTCAGCGCCTTTTTCTTTCAACTCCAGTTCCAGCTTGTCCTTCTGTATTTCATAAAGATAACCTTTCAGGCTTTTCGACTGATAATGCGACCACTTGCCGGAAGCCTTGTTCTGGTTCAAAATCGCCCTGGTGGAAAATTTCCCGCCGTTGAACGTCGCCAATGTTGCGAATACCGCAAAAATTACGGTTGTAAGTGCCAGATAATTAAGCCATTTCTCCTTCTTTTCTTCAGTCATATTATGTCATTCCTAAATTTACAGTCTATTTTTTTAAAGCCTGAAAAAGTAACCCCCTTTCAAAAAAACGCAAGGGCTGAAAGTATAATTTTTTGACAGAATCCGTTTATGGAGATGGCAGGCGGCATATCTTTGAATCAGATATTGCCCAGAAAAACCTCGTTAAACCCTCTGGCCTGTGCCTGTCGGCGGATCGCCAGCAGCGTTTCACGCGGAGTAGGGGGGGCGGTATATTTATAACACGGGTGATATGCGGAAAAATGCAGCGGTACCGTTTTATCCAGATTCTGCTCCACCCAGTCGAGCCAGTTGTTGAGCATTTCGATGGAATCGTTCTTTTCCGGAATAATTAAGGTGGTGATTTCAATATGCTTGCCAAGCGTATAAAGCAGTTTGATTGCATCCAGTGCCGGCTGCAAGTGTGAACTGGTCATTTTGCGGTAGAAATCCTCGGAAAACCCCTTCATATCAATATTCGCGGCGTCAATCAGCGGGTAGAGGTCGTCTGCGGCTTCGCGGGTAATGTACCCGTTGGACACCAGCACCCGAGGCAGCCCGGCGTCTATGGCCAGTCTGGCGACATCGATCGCATATTCGGCGAACACTGTGGGCTCATTGTAGGTGAATGAAATGGAATCTGATTTGCACCCTTTAGCCAGCTCGATAATCCGCTCCGGCTTGACGAACTCATAATTGCCCGGCTCCTCATATCTGCCTCGCGACAGCGAGTCGTTCTGGCAGAACAGGCAGCCCAGGTTGCAGCCGAACGTGCCGAAGGAAAAGGTTGACGTGCCCGGCATGAATCTGGCCAGCGGCTTTTTCTCGATGGGGTCAACATGAACAGCTACCGGCCGGCCGTAGGAGACGGAGAATAATTTGCCGCCGCGGTTTTCGCGGACTGCGCAATACCCGGTGCGGCCGTCGCCGATGATACAGTTGTGAGGGCACAGCCGGCATTTGACTTTACCGTCTGCGCAAGGTTCCCACCAGGATGCGGGATGAAGATAATATTGTTCCGGCATGGCTCTCTCCTCTTTTCAAGCGATACCCGCAATATTGTCATCAGCAGAATGCGATCAGCTGTTTCTGCTTTCAAAATCATTCATGAAATCAATCAGGGCTTCGACGCCTGCCAGCGGCATGGCGTTGTAAATGCTGGCCCTGATGCCGCCGACTGAACGATGGCCTTTCAGTCCGGTCATGCCCAGTTTCGCCGCTTCCTTGACGAACTTGTCTTCAAGTTCTTCGCTCGGCAGACGGAAGACAATGTTCATTTTGGAACGGCTGTCCGGCTGTACCGGGTTGCGGTAGAAGCTGCTGCGGTCGAGCAGTTCATACAGTACTTCAGATTTTGAATTGTTGATCTCTTCGATCACATTGAGGCCGCCGAGTCTCTTGATCCAGTCGGTGACCAGCGCCAGCATGTAAATACCGAAGGTCGGCGGGGTGTTGTACAGCGATTTGTGTTCGATATAGGTGCCGTATTTCAACATGGTCGGAATGTTTTCCGGGGTTCTGGCGGCCAGATCCTTGCGGATGATGACCAGCACGACGCCGCTGGGGCCGAGGTTTTTCTGGGCTCCGGCGTAAATCAGGCCGAAATCATTGACATTGATCACTCTGGACATGATGTCAGAAGACATGTCGGCGATCATCGGGGTGCTGCCGGATTCCGGGAACCCGTGGTACTGGGTGCCGTAAATGGTATTGTTGCTGGTAATGTGCAGATAGGCGGCATTAGGGGTGGGCTTCCAGTGACGGATTTCCGGAATCCGGTCATAATTGGTTTCCTTGCTGCTGCCGCAGACATTGATATTACCGAATTTTTTAGCTTCCTTGATGGCGGAGGACGCCCAGACGCCGCTGTCGGCATAGTCGGCGGTCGCGCCGGCGGGGAGCAGGTTCATCGGAACCATGGCGAATTGCATACTGGCGCCGCCCTGGATGAAACATACCGCATAATCGTCGCTGATATTCATCAGTTCGCGGATATTGCTTTCGGCGCGTTCGATCACTTCCGTGAATTCCTTGCCGCGATGGGAGATTTCCATGATACCGCAGCCGGTGCCTCTGTAATTGCAGAATTCTTCCTGGGCGATCTTCATTACTTCTTCCGGCAGCATCGCCGGACCGGCGCTGAAATTATAAACCTTCATTATTCAATCCCTTTATATTAGTGTCTTTGTTTTAGACTTCTAAGTTTTAAACGTTTTTAAAATTGACATCATAACCTGTTTATTTATGAATAGTTGCGTCAGCGTATGGCCTCCTGTCTTCGATCCAGTTCCACTGTTTTATGAATTTCCGGCTCCCATTCTGCCCCCTGACTTCCCTGTCTTTGGGGTTGCAGGTAAAGCCCGCCTTAAGTTATAAGTCTGATTGTTGTTCTGTTGTAATAAACCCGGTTTTACAATACGACTGCTATACACTTTTGCAATAATCCCAACAAAAAAATACTGACATTTTGGACAA
>CAIMFA010000213.1 GCA_903840185.1 uncultured Lentisphaeria bacterium
CAAATCAAGGGGTAAATATGCACCATCTCCCGGCTTAAACAGCCTTCGTGCATTTGCAATGTTTTACGACAATACAGAGAGGTCGAAAGGCAGGCAACTGGGAGAAATAGTGGAAGCTGGATTTGTCCTGAAACCGGACTGGCAGAGCAATTCGCTTAATTTTGTCGCTCCAGCCGGAACCCGTTTGATATTTATTTCACTGGCACTTTACGGCTGCGGCGAGGCCTTTCTGGATGATGTTGAACTCAGGCCTGCGCAGATGGAGGATGGCGTTACCGTCAAGCTCATCCCGTTCGCTTTTCTGGATAGTACTTTCTGTTTAGGGTCAAATCAGCCGGGAATATTGGTGTTCGCTTTCCGCAATGAAAACGCGAAGAAGCCGGACCGTCCGGCGCTGTATTTGAAAGTTCCGGATAAATTTAAATTAGTTGATGTCCGCAATATACTTAAAATTGGCGAAATTAAAAAAGACGATGACGGTAATGTCACTTACAAAATTGATTTTAGCGCGCTTAAGAATGACATCAGCAAAGACTCATACAATTCTTACAATACTGCATCGGTAATACTGAAGACAGATTCAGAGGCAGGTGAAAAGCTTTATCCGGCGGAATACTGGGTGGAGGACGGCAGTTATCGCAGCACTCCGGAAAAACTTAATCTCAAAATAATTCCTGCATCATCCGGTAACACTCCCAAGATATTCCGATCAGCCACCATGCTATCCCGTGAAAGTGATTTTTCAGAGGCCGGGGCAAAAGATTTTTTCTCTTTCTATGCAGGCAACGGCTTTAACAGTGTTCATGGCGTTTCATCCAGGGCTTTGGTGGATGAATTTAAGAAAGCTGGAATTCCCCGTTATATTCAACCATCCTATTTGCAGGACGGCTACCGTATAGGCGAGGACAAAAAGAGTGAAGATGCGCTTTTCCGTCTGGCTGACGGCGCGCCTTATAATAAACCGGTGGAAGCAATCTGTCCGGTGGAAGTGTATAAACAGGGCCCGTACTATAAAGAGCATGTTGTCAGTATGCTGGAAAAGTTTCTGGTCAGCAAGGACACCGCCGACAATATCATGACGAACTGGGAACCGTACATGTACGACTTCAAAGGCTGTTTCTGCCCCCGCTGCAAAGCGGAGTTCATCCAATACAGTAAATTGCCGGCGGAAGAAGTGGAAAAGAAGTGGCCGGCATCAATAATTACGTCTTATCGTGACACATGGATTAAATTCCGCAGTCAGCAGCATGCCATGATGATGGAGACGTTTGAAAAAACTATTAACGAACTGGGCAGAAAAGCAGGCAAAGATTCTCACTTTATGCCGGAAGTTGCTTGGAGCTATTTCATCGAAAATTCCAACAGCGAGGCCGGGCAATACAATCCGGCGGACTTCCTGGCAAAGTTACCGTGGCTCGAAGTATGGGGACCGTATATTTTCCAGCCGTTCAACAAACCTTATGAATATTACACCGGCATCCATCTGATTACATTCATTGCTGCGCGTGATATCAAGAAATTTATAGCGGACAGAATTCCGGATCAGGCACAACGGCCCAAATTGATTGCCATGCCGCACGGCTATCAGCTCAATGACTGGGTCACTGAGCCTGAAGCGCTGGGTTTCGAATATCTGTGCTTTTTTCTGAACGGCTGGGAAGGCGTATTCGCCTATTATTTTCCGCGCGGTTATGATCAGCGCTACTGGCGGGAACTGGCCGTCGCAAATTCCATGATTGCAGAGTATGAAAATTATGTGTTCAAGGGTAAGCGCAATTTCTCAGCCATGGCTGCTGCCGCAAGTCCATTGCCGCCGACTAACTTCCCTGAATCATGGATTGAGGGCGGTAATTTTGTTCAGAAGCTTCCTGATTTGGTCAATGCTTCACTGCTGCAATGCGTCAGTTATGAGCTGGACAACCGTATAATGATCGCTGCCGGTAATTTCTGGATGAAGGGCGAAATTTTCTTCAACCTGAAAATCGGCGCTTTAGACAATGGCCGGAAGTATGTTCTGACTCAGCCGGATAAAAAACTCTGCTATGCCAATGCAAATGGTGATATCGCGCTGACCGCAGGCGAACTGCAGAAAGGCATGCTGCTGCATGCCGGGGCATTGCGCTGGAATTTTTATGTGCTGGAAAATTATGAAGCCGGAAAAAACTACGGCGAAATTATTTCTTCCGCATCGATAAATAATGCGATGAAAGAACGCCTGCCGGCGATTGTCAAAGCAATTCAGCGCGAGCGGGAACTTGTTTCCGCCAAACAGGCGCAGACGGCAAAAGAACTCGGGATGCCGGATTATTCCGGAATCAAGGAAATGAGTAACGCCGGGGTTTCCTGCTTTAAAAAAACTGTTGCCGGTAAAACTGTCGTTGAATTTAAAACCGGTGATATGACGCTTACTATCGATCCGGCGACAGGCGGCAGATTAATGAGCTGGACTAACGGCAGGGATGAATTAGTCAGTCAGGATGAAAAGAACGGATTGGCGGTGGATGCTTTCTGGTGGCCGGACAAAGCTGTCTGCTCCATCAACACCCCGTATAAAGTAACCGGACAGTCTAAAACCGGCAGCGGTTTGAGTATTACTCTGGAAAGAGAGATTACTGCCGCTGACAATCATTATTTGTCCGGAATTATAATCCGCAAAACTTATAACATCGCATTCAATGGATTCAACCTTACTTCGGAAGTTGTAAATCATACGAAAAAAGAGATAAGCTTCTCTTTCCGCTGGCACAATATGCCGGGATTGTTTGAGATCAGGAACGGCGTCGGGGGGCAGGCAGCCATGCTGAACGGAGATAAACCGGAAATTTTCCCGCGGCTCTTTATTTGCAAACTCTACCGGTTTGCAGCCAGTCCGGTTAAAGACTTGGAAAGCGCGTTCAATATGCAAAGCGTATCGACCGTAACCAGTCCGAAGACAGTATTTACCGCACCCTGGAGTCAAACTGTGCTTAGCGCTGAAGTTGATCCGTCCAAAGACCTGTATTGTTTGATCTTCTGGGATTCCGGCAAACAGAAAGCATCAACTTTCGAACCGGTATTCGGAAAAGTTAAACTCGCGCCGGAACAGTCATGGACTGCAACCATAAAATGGACAGTCAAATAACCTTCATGAAAAAGCCTGATACCATGATTAAAAATGAACACTTTAAATATCACTACTCCGAGGACTTTGAACAGTTCAGAATACATCTGGCGGAAGACAGAAATTTTTATTACTGGTTCACTCCGTTATGCCGGATAGATACCATAAACGCCGTTGACAAGACCATTGGAACTCCGGCAATTAAGAAGCTGGAAGACGGGGTTGGCGGCACTATCTTTGAAATAAATTTTAAAAGTACGGTCTGGCGGGAGAAAAAAGCTTATGTGATTTTCTGTAAAGACAGGGTGGAATATTTCGTGAAAGTCAGAGGGAAAGCTGTCATTGACAGGGTTTACTATTTCACTGGTATTGTTGATGAACAGCTTTTCGGTTCAGTCCCCGGCTTCGACACATTCATACCCGGTTGCACAAATTTCCTCACGAAAAAAGAGCTTTTCACTAATGAGTTTTTCAGCATCAGCGCCAATAATGACACCACGCATTGGGGGCATTCGCTGTGCAGCGGCCCGTTTATGTACATGTTCTCGCGGCATGAAACCGGAACGAAGATCTGGGGCGGGCTGGTTGTTGAAAAAGACTGCAACTGCTTTGATTCATTTGACTTCAACCATAAGCCTCCGGAAATGGAGCGTGAAAGTGAAAGCATACTCAATACCCAGTCTTTTTCCATAAATTATTCAGGACACTTGAATGTAGACGGCGAATGGATAAGCCCCAGCCTGTTCATCGGTTTTTCCAGAGACAAACTTTCCGCGATCGCAGACTACTGCAGCCTGCTGGAAAAGAAAAAAGCCATCTCTAAAGCGGATTCCGGCAAAGTAAAATACCCGTGGCACCGGAAACCGATATTCTGCGGCTGGCATGAACAGACAGCGCTCGGCAGACAGAAAATGAACGCCGGAAACCTTTCGAAAGAGCAGTTGGAGCGCGGCAGTTTTATCATGGACGAATGCACTCAGGCGAACCACGAAAAATGGGTTGATGTTCTGCTTAAGAACAAAATCCCGTTCGGCACCCTGATCATTGATGCGAAATGGCAGAAGGAACTCGCGCGGTTTGATGCGGATGAACGCAAATGGCCTGATATGCGAGGGTTCATTGATGCCTGTCATGAGCGTGGAATAAAAGTTTTACTATGGATGCAGGCATGGGCGATGGAAGGACTGGATGAAACTTTCTGCATTACGAAAGACGGTAAAGCTGTCGCTCAGGATCCCACCAGTCCGGCATGCCGTAAAATACTGGAAGACGGGGTCGAGCATATGTTGAGTTCCGCTCCCGGCGGCTTGAACGCCGATGGTATTAAAATAGATGGCACGGACGGCATCCCATGCGGCAGAGGAGTTAAAAACTATGGAGGCATCTACGGTTTCGAACTGCAGCGGCTGTATATTGAAATAATTTATAAAAAGGCCATTGCGGTAAAGAAAGACGCCCTTATTTCGCTTTATATCGCCAATCCTTATTTTCGCGATGTATGTAACATAATCCGGCTTGGCGACCTTTATACCGTGTACGGCAGGCCGGTTGATACTCTGCGCGAAAGAGCTGAAGTAGTAAAAATAGCCATGAAAGGCAAACCTGTCGATACCGACGGCAATTTCAGGTTTTCCATTGACGACGACTATTTGATGGAACTTGATGAGCAGCTTGCCATTGGTATTCCATGTATTTATCAGGCGGAAAATCTTTATCAGCACCGGAGTTTTGTAAAGCCGGTTTTTAGAAAATTCACGCAGCACGATTATGCCGCTGTAAGAAATATTTTTATGAAGTATCTTAAATCAGAAGGACTGTACAATAAGGATTATAATTTGTGAATAATATAACGCAACAGAAATTACGCGCCGGTGTCGCTAAAAGCGAGATTACTAATTGTGATCCGGGCGTTATGGTCAATGATCCGCTGTACGCCAAGGCATTGGTGCTGGATGACGGCAAAACAAAAGTTGTCATCATTACCATGGATGTTACGGCGATAGGGGGCCGGAAGATCAGTCAGGGAATGCTGCCGGATGTTGGCGAAGAGTTTCTGCCGGAACTGCGGAAACGGCTTGAGCGCGAGTTGAAAATTCCGGGTGGGAATCTCCTGGTCAACGCGTCGCATACCCATCCGCCGGGGCGCATGCTGTGCAGCGATGACGAGCAGGTTGCCAGAACTTTTGACGCTGTGCGCCGGGCGATGGAAAACATGGTTGAAGTCCGCGTCGGCTCCGGTTCCGGTTGCGAAGACCGGATTTCGATAAACCGGACGCTCAGATTGAAAAACGGCAGGCACTGGACTATCCGCCACTCAAATCCGTGTCCGCCGGATGAAGAGGTTGGAGGTCTCGGGCCGCTTGATCCTGAAATCGGCATTATCCGGATCGACCGGATGGACGGGACGCCGCTGGCGGTGGTGTACAATTTCGCGTGCCATCTGCTGTTTGGTGATTATCAGGGATACATTACGGCCAACATTCCGGGCTACGCTTCAAAAGTCATCGAGAACAGTTTAGGCAATGGCGCGATGGCGCTGTTCCTGCAAGGCGCGGCCGGAGATGTCTGTGATGTAACATTCAAGGCCTTTGAATGCCCGCGCGATGTTGAATGGCTTGGCACCGCGCTTGGCCTCAGCACATTAAAGGCGTTAAGCGGGATTGAGACAAAGACGGCTGAAATTAAAGTCATTTCCGAGACGATAAGACTGCCGAGGAGAACGGATATTCCTGAGCGGATCAACGCTTTGCAGAAAGAGCAGCGCCTGCTGCTGGAATCGCTGCGTTTCACCAGCCTGAATTTCAAGAGTTTTCTGCCATTATACATGAAATACAAACTGAATCCGGATTATCCGTCTGACCATGCTTTCAGTTATCTGCAATCTCAGCAGGCAGGAGACTCCAAGTTTGCCGGAATGGATTCATTTAACCGTAGGAATATTGATAAATATCTGAGCAATATCCAGGCGATGGAAACCTTGACTAGAATTGAAGATGATATTGCCACGCTGCAGAAGCATATGGAGATAAACGAAGAGTCAGGGGAGGATACTGTTGCAGCGGAAATTACGGGAATTAAAATTGGCGGCTGCGTCCTGATCTCCGCCCCGGTTGAAGCACTGGTGGAAGTCGGCCTGAATGTAAAACAGGCATCGCCTTGTAAACACACCTTTATGGCGGCTTATTCCAATGGTTATCTGCATTACGGCGCGCCCGCAAGTTATTACGACAAAGGCGGATACGAGGTGACAGAATGTCTGCTGGCGCCGGAGTGGCAGGTAATTTATGAGCAGAAAGCCAATGAAATAATCCGCCGCTTGGAATAGATACGACGGTCTGAGGATGTTTTAATCCTGATTTATAGCAGATATATTTATCTTCCATGATATTGAAATCTACTGGAATATCACATATAATATAAATGTCAGGGTGAATATTTTATACTATCCGCGTTATTTGATAAAAATGGAATAATCATATCTGTTCAGGATTATGCGGAAACTGCAATAAGCGGGGAGGAATGAAAAATGGCGTTTGACTCAATCATGTCAAATGGAACCTTCAGCGGCGAAACTGTCAACACAGGTTTTCAATACATTATTGCCGGCAGCACTCCGGACAATATCACTTTCAGCGTCGGCGGTCAGCAAACGATCTCCGCCGCTGCGGCCCCGGAAAACGCAATTCCGGACATCGATAACAATTACATTACTACTGACAAGGTTTCCGCTGATGATATTGTTCATGATCCCATGACAAATATTATTCCGGCCGCTGTCCGCAACATTGATAATCAGGCTGTCGCCGCGGCTTTGACTCTGCCATCAGTTGACAGCGCTGCCGCTCCGGCATCTGCTGACGGCGCTATTTCCGCCTTTAACGCTGCTGCGGGTGTTAAAGCCAGTAGTTCTGAGTCAAAGATTGAACCCGATATTACCGCCACCGCGTCAGATACGGCGTTTGCCGGAACCGTGAATATTTCCGTCAAGAGTACGGCCGGGAATTCAACGGAATACAATCTTTCCGTCAAATCCGGCAGCGAGGTTGCGGCAGAGGCCGCAGGTTCCGTCAGTAATTACTTTTCCGGGGTCGGCGCTTCAGGCAGTCTGAGTGTTTCCGGGGCTTTAAGCGGGACTGCCAATTACCGCATCGACAATACCAGTTTACGGGCAATTGATGCAGAAAAGTCGAACATCGGCGATACGGATCTTTGCTGGGCGGCGACCGCTTCAAACATGCTGTACTGGGCCGGCTGGGGTAAGAACACCGGCAGCCTGAAGGTTTCGATTGAAGATGATCTGCTGGACTACTACAAGAAATATTTTACGGACGTTGCGGGCTATATCGATGCCGGAATCACATGGTTTTGGAACGGCCAGTATGATAATGCGTATTATTCAACTGATGCCCAGTTGAAGCAAAGCGGCGGCGGCGGTTTTTACTCCTCCCTGCCGATTTCAAACTATATGAAAATAGATTCAACGGCGTTCACGGCGATGTCCAGCGTGGACAGTTTCCTGAAAAACGGGGAGATCTGCGGACTGGGTATTTACTGGTTAATTCGTGGCGGGCATGCTGTCACCTGCTGGGGATTTTCATATAATGACAGCCTCGCGAAAAGTAATAAGAACTACTATACCGGGATCTGGATTTCTGATTCCGACGATAACATCGGTATGGGCAGGCTTGCGCCGGATGTTATCCGCTATTGTCCAATCAGATGGAGCAATGGAGCCTACATTGTCAGCTATGATTCCAACACCCTCGGAGTACTAAGACAAGTTATTGGCCTGAAACGAACATTTACCATTAATGACTATGATCCGGTTTCCGGAGAAACAGTGCAGGGTGGAACTCAGACGGTTTTTTCCGGCGGCTCCGCCTATAATAATCTCATCAATTCCGGCGGCAGCCAGATTGTCTCCTCCGGCGGTATAACGTCCGGAACCAATATTACTTCCGGCGGTAGCCAGACGGTTTCCTCTGGTGGAACGGCTAATGTCACTACGATAAATTCCGGCGGTTATCAGACGGTCTTATCCGGCGGTGCCGCAGCCGGAACCGCTGTCAATTCCGGTGCCAGCATGAATGTTTCCTCCGGCGGAACTGTAAGCGGGTTGCTGACTGTCGCTGGCGGCCATGTTGTGCTGGAGAATGCCGCGTCTGTCAGCAGCCTGACGACGCTGTCTTATGTTTTGTCCACGTCTCTAACGAATGATGTGCTGATTACCGTGAACGGGGGTACTTTCGGTTCCGTAACTACCGCCTATACGTTGAACCTTGACAGTACGGCAACAGGTTCTTACATTCTTGCCGCCGGTGCTGATCTTTCCGGCATGAACGGCAGGAGTTTTACAGTTACTTATAACTATGCGAATGTGAATCTGAATGTTGGTTCCAGCTATGTTTTCTCTGACGGCAATAAACTTTCGCTTCTGAGTTTGACCCGTAACTCTACCGAGCAGTTGACGGCGGTATTCAGCGTTGATAAGCAGCCGCCGACAGCACCTGCCGGTTTGGGCCGGACGGTTACCGGCAAAAGTGTGGCGTTTGACTGGGCTGACTCGACTGATGCCGACAGCAGTGTCAAGCGATATGAAATCCGGGTGGATAATAATGCCAATTTCAGCAGTCCGGAATTTACGGCAGCCCCGGTTGCCAGCGCATTAACCGTAAACGCGTTATCCGACGGAACATATTATTGGGATGTTCGCGCCCTGGATGCTGCCGGAAACTATAGCGCCTGGATTACCGGCGACAGTTTTGTGGTGGACGCAACCGCGCCGTCAGCTCCGGCCGGATTATCCAGAACCGTCACCGGCAGCCGCGTGGCGCTGGACTGGTTTGATGGAAGAGATAAAACCAGCGGGGTCAAACAGTACGAAGTCCAGGTGGATAACAACGCTGATTTCAGCAGTCCGGAATATACGGCTACCCCTGTAACCAGCGCTACGAATTTCACCGGACTGGCCGAGAGCGGCTATTTCTGGCGCGTTCGCTCCCAGGATAATGCCGGAAACTATAGCGCCTGGTCCAGCGGCTCCAGCTTTGCCGGAGATCTGGTGGGTAACAATATCAATAATGCGTCGTCGCTTGCCGCATCACCGCTTGTCCCCGTTTCAGTCACCGGCGCGGTCGGGTTCGGTGATTCAGCCGACGTCTATAAACTGACTATGGCAAGTGCCGGAACATTAACGCTGGGTTTGACCGGATTGAGCGGCAATGCAAATATGTATCTGATGAATTCATACGGCTCATTGTTGAAATATTCCATGAACACGAGGTCTGCCGATGAGGCAATCAATAACGCGGCCTTGCAGGCCGGTACCTATTATGTAAAAGTTGCGCCCGGGGCTGGTGCAAGCGGTACGGATTACACCCTGACTGATGCAGTCAGTTATTTTGACGGCGATACTAAAGATCATGCGGGAAATTCGATTGCCACGGCAAAACTTATCGATGCTTCGACTCAGACCGGATGGGTGGGTCTGGGCGACAATGACGATTATTACAGATTTGATCTGGCGACTGCTGCCAAAGGGACGCTGCGACTGTATGACATGAACGGCGGCAATGCGAACCTGCTGCTGTATAATGCGCAAGGCAGACTGCTGCAGGCATCGGTAAAACCGGGTGCGCTTGAAGATGTGATTACAGCCAATCTTGCCGCCGGTACTTATTACGCCAGAGTTAATGCATTCTCCGGCAATATCGATTACAAGCTGGACTTCAGTAAGAAGGATGGTTTCGGTATGCTTGCCAGTTAAGCCTGGCAATGATTATTCCGCATCAGTATCTTTTCCCGATGCGGAATTAACGTTTTTTATGATTATTTCTATCATTTCGTTTCTTGTATACGGCTTGCCGATAAAGTCATCGAATCCGGCTGCTTTGTAACGCGGTATTTCGTTCAAGAGCACATGCGCGGTCTGCACGATATATTTTGTTTGTTGTCCGGTAAATTTCTGCCGCAGCCATCTAAGGCATTCGAATCCGTCGGAGTCAGGCAGCGAAATGTCAATCAGTACCACATCCGGCGTCATTCCAGTCAAGCACAGTTCCCGCATCGCGGCAAACGATGCGGCATTCCAGCGTTGAGCGCCAGCATCTTCCAATATTTTATCCAGATACATCATATTAGAAGGCTCATCTTCAACTACCAGGACGTTTAAGCCTTGCAATGTTCCTGCCTGTCTGATTTCCGGGGGTTCAGGTTCTGCACATTGCGCTTCAGCCAATCTTGCCGGGAAATTGACTGTCACGGCAGTACCTTTATTCAACTCGCTTTCGATATTGATTGTGCCGCCGAGTTTTTGCAGCAGTCTGGAAACAATGGTCAGCCCGAGTCCGGTGCCGCCGTATTTGCGGGTGGCGGACTGGTCAGCCTGGTAGAATGGCAGCATGACGTTTGCCAGCTTATCCTTCGGAATGCCGATGCCGGTATCCTTGACGGTGATGCGCAACTCATTATTTGCATAATCGGCGATTACTTCAACGCCGCCATGGCTTGTAAATTTAACGGCATTGGCCACAAGATTGAAGATTATCTGCTTCAGCCGCCGATGGTCACCGATGGTTTTTGACGGCAGATTCCGCGGTTTGAACTCCATGGAAATATTTTTCTCTCTGGCCCTGAATTCAAAAGCGCTGATGCATCCACGGATATTTTCCGCCGGGTCAAATAACTCATCCAATTCATTGAATTGTCCGGCTTCAATGCTGGAGATTTCCAGGACATCGTTAATGATTCCCTCCAGTGTTGTTCCGCACTGGTCAATTACTCTCAGGTATTCCTGAAATTTAGCCATGTTGCTGACGCCGGTTTTGGGCAGCTCATCCGCTAATAGATTGGAGAATCCGAGAATCCCGTTCAGCGGCGTTCTTATTTCGTGAGACATGGTGGACATGAATTCACTTTTTGCCAGGTTGGCGGCTTCAGCTTTATTCATGGCGCGGCGTAAATCGTCTTCCACCAGTTTGCGTCTGGTGATGTCGTGCGCGATATGAACGCATCCAGTAATCTCGCCGGCGCTGTTAAGCAATGGCGTAGTGGAAATATCGAAAGTGCCGCCGAGCTGCGCTTCCACGACTTCCGCACGCTCGCCTTTTCCGCTTTTCAGCATTTTGGAAAACGGGCAGAAATCTGGAGGTTCAGATAATCCGTGTACAGTTTTATAGCAATGGCAGTCAACCTGTCCGGACAAACAGCCGATATGTTCGGCCATGGCCCGGTTCACGCGGATGATGCGATGGTCCTTGTCAAGCAGCATGATCAAGTCAGGAACCGCGTCGAATGTGCGCTCCCAGTCTTCTTTGGCGCGGACCAGTTCCTCCTCTGCATGTTTGATTTCGGTGATGTCAATGCAGCTGCCGATATAACCAAGGAAATTCCCGTTTCCGTCAAATCGCGGAATGCCGCTGTTGAGCAGCCAGCGATACTCGCCGTCGGCTCGTTGCATCCGGTATTCCATACGGAATGTCTGTATGGCATTGAAACTGCCGGCAAGGATTTTCCGGCAGCGCAGCACATCGTCCGGATGCAGATTGTCAATCCAGCCGTTGCCGAAGTCCTGTTTTAGAGTGCGTCCGGAAAATTCCAGTCCGACTTTATTGACATAGGTGCAACCCATATCCAGTCCGGACATCCAGATTATTACTGGAACGCTGTCCGCCATTTGACGGAAGCGGTTCTCGCTTTCCTTCACTTCCGCAAAAGCCTTACGCAGCTGCCGTTCCGCCGTGCCGGATATTGACCAGAGCAGAACAAGTACGCCGCCGAACAGCGCCAGCGCCAGTCCCATGCTCAGCATTAAATTGCTCCATGCCTCATTTTCCTCGGCGGTAACATCCAGCAAAACGATAAGATATGCCATTTCACGACCTGCGGTGTCCGGCATGCGGATCAAGCTGCAGGCAAAAATCTTCCCCCCTTGTTTGACGGTGAAGATTTCGTCTTTCGCGCTTGCATGGGGGTGCTGTTTAATCCAATCAGCCATCTCTTCCGACATGACCTGGGATGTCTGGTGGACTACCACGAAATCCGGATAGGCATTCCATTGTCCGGAGAATTCAAACATCTGTCGCCCTGCTTCAAATTTTGTCTGAGAGGTGCATTCTTTTCTGACAACAATTAGAATGTCGAGGTTCATCTCTACTGACAACTGCCGGATCAGATGTGCAGTTTCTATACCCAGTTCCAGATAACCGATTAATTTGCCGTCCTGTTTCCAGGGCAGAACATAACGCAAGGTGAGCGAACCTTTGGTACCCATGTCAATGCCCCATGCATTCTCGCCGGTACGCTGAGCGGCGAGCAGTATCTCCCGGTTAATGATATCGTCGCGCCAGCCGGGCTGATGAATACGCTGAAAACAGGTGCGGTCCGGATTGATGAAGTAAAAATGCGTGATGCCGTATTCCCGCTTCAACTGTTCAAAAATCGGTTGTGCCAGCGCGGTCAGTCCCTGGACGTCCCGCTTCTGCCATGCCTTCAATAATGCTGGATTTTCTGCGATTTGGCTGCTTTGCGCTTTCATTAACTGAACATGCAGCGCCAGGTTGCGGTTCCAGTCCCGCTGCGCCTGTTCTGAAGTATGGAGCATGATCGTCCGTGATGCTTCCTTGAATTCCCAGTACTCATACGCGCCGTAGAGCGCCAGTCCGGTCAGTATCGCCATGGCAGTCGGGACAGTAATCCAGACGCGCAGTTTCAGGACATCCGGCTTCCTCCGGCGGTTGCGCCAGTAGGCAGCGATAACGCCGCCGGTGAACAGCAGCATCAGCAGCAAAACAAGTGTGCCCAGATATGGAATGTGGCGGGCGGCGCTGAGGCTGGACTGCCAGTCCCCGGCTTTGATGTCAATCCCGATTACCGCCAGCACCCTGCCGCTGGACGGGTCTATAACCGGAGCAAACGCGGAAACAAAGGTTCTCCATTCGTCGGTGTAAGGACCGACTGTTATCTGGCGTGTCTGCTTAAATGTCCGCCATAATTCTTCAGGAGGCTTTTGGTAAGTGTCGCCAGGCGGCGTATACTGCGGGTCGTTCAACGCAACGCTGTCCGGTCCGAAGATAATCTGGTTGCCGCGCTCGGTCATGGAGTATACCCATCTGGCATTCGGGATCTGTTTCGCTTCTTTAATCATCTGCTCCCGTAACTGTTCATAGGCCGGGGTATTGACGTCCGCCGCGGTAAAAGATAGTTTTCTGATAAGGCTCGGGTTAATATTGCCGGCTATCTCCGTCGCCTGACGGAGCAGGCGCGCGCGCATTTCTGCATCCATGCGCACTGCACGCTGGTTGCCGGTCCACCAGCCAATGGACAGCAGCAGCGCCGAGGCTGCTGCAAGCAGGAGAAAGATTATTTTGGGCGGCCTGCCGATGTGTTGATGGCTCATATTTTGGATACGCGGTTCCGTAATTTGTTTATATTCTGTAAAAAGTCAATATATTCCTGTTTGGCACTAAAAGCAAATGCTAAGAAAAGTCGCCGAAGCTGTCTACCGCAGGCCAGCCATAGTCTGAACTTTGGAGAGTAAAAATCGGTTCTCGACTGCGGAGTTCTCCTACGGTATTGTAAGGCGACATGATAAAAGGCCGGGCGCAGCGTTCGTCCGGCGAAACTGAGTACGCTTCAATCTCCCAGCTTATCGAAAACAGTTTGCCGGAATAACTGTAGGGCGTCACTGGCAGGCTGAACTTGAATGGCAGAGTTCCGCTTGCGTCAACAGAATTTAACTCCAATCCCTGCACAATATTGGAGACTGACCCGTCGGTAAACCAGTAAACATTCACAACAAATCCTGCCGGCGCCTGCGGCAGTTCCCACCGCACCTCGCCCTCGATTTCATCGCCTGGCAGAAACATAATATTGTCATCTTTGATGTTTATCTGAATTGCCATAAATTATACTTCATGAGGTTGTACGTTAATAATATATTTAATACGGCGGTCTTTCCATTCTTTTTCCGCATGCAATTTCAAATGCCAGATGATCTGGAATCTGCCGGCAGTAAAGGAATGCATCGAATTGCCTGGAATATTGAATTCGGCGCTGCCTGACCTAATATCTCTTTTCTCTATGGTATCCGTCAGTCTGATAGAAGCTATAATACTTTGGGATGGTTTTTCTTTGTAGAGATTTTCTATGCTTTCAAATCCTTCCAGTATGATGGAGAGACGGCTTACAGACCGGTAATCTGGAAGCTCCCAGGTTACTGCAACTTTTTCGCCGAGACGTGGGCTTATGTTGCTGATTTTAAGCATGGGCTGTCTGATGTAATAAAATACAAGATAGTAGCAGAATGCGATGAATAAGGCGATATTCACGGCAATGAAAAATCCCAGCAATATAATGGAAGATTCTTTGTCATCTATGGTCCATTGATATTTATATTGAGTAATAAAGATGCTGTTCCAAAGCAGCGCACAGAATGAGATTATGATCAAAGACAAAGCAGTGCTTGAGGATGACTTCAGTTCAGTCATGCCTGATATATTCCTGTCATATTTGATGTTTGACTGAATTCCCATAAATTATCCATGATGTGGTTGTACGTCAATGATGTATTCAAGCTGTCTGTCATTCGATTTCTTTTTGACCTGCAATTTCAACTGCCAGACAATTCTGCATTTCCCGTCGATAAAGGAAGACATCAAATTCCCCGGAATTTTGAATTCGGCACTTCCTGTTTTAATTTCCGGTATTTTCGTTGTATCCGTCAATATAATTGATGCGACGGCATTCTTGCAAGTATATGGCGCGTCGTATAATGGAACGTCCATATGTTCAAACCCTTCCAGCGTGATGGCAAGGCGGGTTATTGAACGGTAATCCGGAAGTTCCCACGTCAGGGTGACGGTTTCGCCAATCCGTGGATATTTGCTACTTACTTTCAGCCTTGGCTGTCTGTAAGATCCAAGAAAATAGCAGAAAGTGATGAATAGATATACATCAATTGCAAAAAATATGACCATGAGTAAAATTATCGAATTTTTACTATACATGCTTTTATACAGAATCAGAAAAATGCTATTCCAAAATAAAGCGAAAACAAAGGTGCCGATCAAATATCCGCCGGGCTTGGAGTATGGAGTCAGTTCAGTCATGCTGATCACGGCAGCTTGCGGAGAATCAGATGTTTTTACGTAATCCGGCATTGTTTGTTTGATTTCCAGTATTTTATCAATCAGTTGATTTTTCCGTTGCACAGGATTTCGATGACGGCGGAGGCCTGGAGGTTGGCGGCGATGGCGACGCGGGGAGCGGTGTACCCACCTTCTGATTCCAGCGAGGATTTACCATCGCCGCAGATGATCATTTTCCCGCGGACTTCGGTTTTCAAAAGTCCGCTTCTGCCCAGCCCGGCGATGCCGGAAGCCGATACGATATAGCGGTCCGGATGCAGTGTCAGCCAGTTTCTGACCAGCATGGCTTTCATTTCCGCCAGATCGAATGCCTCCACTAATATTTCCGCCCGGCCGAATACAGAGTCAATATTTTCCGGAGTAATTCTGCCGGTGAAGATTTCGACATTGATGTAAGGGTTGATCCGGTTGAGATTCTGCTTTAGAGCCTCGGTTTTGAACATGCCTGCCTGTTCCGGAAAAAACTGCTGGCGATTGAGGTTGGACAGTTCAATGCGGTCGAAGTCGGCAATGATCAGATGATGCACCCCGGCCCGCGCCAGTGCGACCGCCACATTTGATCCCAGGCCGCCCGCTCCGGCAATGCCGACTGTTGCGGTTTGCAGCCGCGCCAGTACCCCGGGCGGATTCTGCGCATAAAATGCCTTCTCAAAACTATCCCGTTCCGTCATGTTTTCCTGATTTGTTCCTGTCGGTTTCAAAATTTCAGAGAATCTTATTATAAGAGTTAAGAAAACTTTTTCAACTCTTAACCTGGATTATTCATAAGTTTATGAATTATTCAGGTTAAAGTATTTAAACTCAACCCCCGCCGAGCCCGCACATTCTGGACACCCGTGGGGAAGTTCTAAAATTCTAAAGTTCTAAAATTC
>CAIMFA010000214.1 GCA_903840185.1 uncultured Lentisphaeria bacterium
ATTTACAAATATTACGATTAAAAAACTGATTCAGGCGGAAAGACAAATGTCTCTTTACAGCGGTACTGTTCTGTTAACGGCATCAACCTATGCTGTAAAAAAAGTTCTTTATTTTTGAAATAGAGGATGATTTTTTTCATTTTGTTCATTATAATAAACATATTGTTTGTTTTAATAAATATGATCTGGCATTTCGAAAGGATATTTTAAAATGCATATTAATTCGAGATTCGGACACATGATGCAGGATTATTATCTTGGTCAAGTCCGGAAAATATCGGCGAAACGGAAAAAAACGCTTGCCGGGATTAAAAACACCTTGCAGGCGAAACAATATGTGGAGTCAGTCCGCAAAAAGATTGCGGCGATATTCGGGCCATTACCGGAGCGCACCCCGCTTAACGCCCGCACTGCCGGCATTGTCAGAAAAAATGGATTTACGATTGAAAAAGTCATTTATTACAGTCGTCCGGATTTTCCCGTAACCGGCAATCTGTATCTGCCAGCGGGAATCAAAGGCAAAGTTCCGGCGGTGCTGGGGCTTTGCGGACATTCTCAGAGCGGCAAAGCCGATCCTGCCTATCAGAGTTTCTGCCAGGGGCTGGTGCTCAAAGGTTATGCGGTTTTTATCATTGACCCGGTCAGCCAGGGAGAACGTTATCAGTTTCTCAATACCCCGGATGCTGAAGACATCTCCGGCAGATGCTGCGATGAACACAACATGACAGGCAAGCAGTTGCGGCTGACAGGTGAATATTTCGGGACATGGCGTGCCTGGGACGGGATCCGCGGACTGGATTATCTGTTGAGCAGGCCGGAGGTTGATGCATCGCGGATCGGCGTAACCGGCAATTCGGGCGGCGGCACTTTGACCTCTTATGTCAACGCGCTGGATGACCGGCCGGCGATGGCGGCGCCCGGCTGTTTCATCACTACCTATCTCCGCAACCTGGAGAACGAACTGCCTTCCGACTGTGAACAGATTCCGCCTGGAATGTTGAAACACGGATTGGAGATAAGTGATCTGATTATCGCCAGAGCGCCGCGTCCGGTAATTATTTTAGGGCAGAAGAACGATTTTTTCGATCCGCGCGGAACTCTGGAAGCTTACGAAGAGATCAAGCATATTTACTCCCTGCTCGGCGCAAAAGATAACATAAGGCTGTCATTCGGCCCGGACAATCACGGCTATACACAGACTAACCGTGAGTCCATGTACCGTTTTTTCAACGAATTCGCCAACATGAAAAAGGATGACAAAGAGCCGGAAATAAAAGCCTGTGAAACGGCTGAACTGCAATGCGCCCCCGAAGGTCAGGTCATCAACCTTGCGGACAATAAGCTGTTGCGCAGCTTTACTCTGGAGAAAGCAGCGGCGCTCAGGCAGTCCCGCAAAAAAATTAACTCAAAAGAAGGGTTGAAGTCGGCAGTCCTGAAAAAGCTTGCCGTCAAAATTCCGGAATCAGCGCCTGCGCACCGGATACTGCGGCTGGCGGTTTACGCATCAACGCCGCCGTATATCTTTTTCAACCGCTTTGCCATTGAAACCGAGCCGGGCATAACTGCGATATTGAATCAGCGCTGCGGCAGAGATTTGTACCACATTCCAGCGGCGGATAACGCGATACTTTATATTCCTCATCTGTCAGCCTACGAGGAATTGAAAGACGGTCTGGGGCTGGATTCAGGGATTGATTCGCTGCTGTTCGGACTCGACGTGAGAGGCATTGGCGAGACGACTCCGCGGACTTGTAATCTCTGGGATGAGAACTTCTTTTCGCCATATAATTATGACTACTTTTACGCATCTCATGCCATTATGATCGGGAAACCGTACCTGGGCGGAAAAGTACTGGATGTGCTTTCAGCGGTGAAATTGTTGAAAAGCTGCGGTGTTAAACAGATTCATCTGGTCGGCAGAGGACAGGGCAGTATCGTTGCCGCGTTTGCCGGTTTGCTGTCCGATGATATAAGCCGGGTAACGCTGCTTAACGCGCCGTTCGCCTATGAGGAAATGGTGCTGTCGCCGGTAACCAGATGGCCGCTTTCCTGCATAATTCCCGGAACTCTGGACACTCTGGACCTGCCGGATGTATATAACGCGCTGACCGGAAAAAAGCTGAAAATTACCGATCCTTGGGATGCTATGTTCAAACCGTTGACTAAATCAAAAATCAACAGTCTGGTTAATAAATATTCAATTAAAAAAGCAATCGCCGGAGGATGCAATGCTGACCTTTAAAGACGGGAAAGAAATATTCCGCAAAAGTTCGTCAAAGGATAAAATCGAAGTTCTGATCACCGGAGACTGCTGTCCGTGGGACAAAGCGATTGCCCCGGTTTGCGCGGGAAAATCTTCAGAAATTCTATCCGGAATCAAAGCCGTTCTTGACGACTGTGATCTGTCCGTGGTACAGTTTGAGACCCCGCTGACCAATGCCGAGACTCCAATCATCAAAAGCGGTCCGAATTTGAAATGTCCGCCTGAGTGCGTGGATTTTGTCAAAGCCGGGGGCTTCGATGTCGCGGCGCTGGCGAACAACCATATCGGCGACTTCGGCCCGGAGCCGGTTATGGAAACCATCAAAATACTGGAGAAGAACGGTATTAAAACAGTCGGTGCCGGAAAGAATCTGGAAGCGGCGAACAAGCCGCTGATTATCAGCAGAAAAGGGATGAAGATAGCCTTTATCAATATTGCTGAAAATGAATTCGGCACTGCGGCTAAAAACAAACCTGGCGCTGCCCCGCTGGATCCGCTCAATAACATCAGGCTTATAAAAGAAACCGCGGTTCAGGCGGATCATGTGATTGTGATAATGCATGGCGGCAATGAATGCAACCCGCTGCCCAGCCCGAGGGTGATCAAAACCTGCCGCGCCTTCGCTGAAGCCGGCGCTCATGCGGTAATCCATATTCACGCACACTGTCCGCAGGGCATTGAGATATGGGAGGGCACGCCGATTTTCTACTGTCCGGGCAATTTTTACTTCCCGTCCCCCTGGCAGCAGTTTGATCCGAAATCGTTCTGGTGGAGCGGATTTATCATCAAACTGGCTTTCGACAGGCAGTCGGCGTTCGGCCTGGAAATCATTCCTTATACTTTCGGCTATACTCCGGAAAAGATAGTACCGCTGGCCGGGGAGAAGAAAGCCGCATTCTGTAGATACATGGCTAAAATATCGAAGCTTCTTCAGGATCAGGATGAGGCAGGACGCTATTTTGACGGCTGGTGCGCCTGGCATGGACGTTATGCCATGCCCAATATCCGCAAAGTTTCCGCGCTCTGGCCGATTGAACATCGCGACCCCGGAACCATTAAACAGTTCATGCCGCTGAGGAATTATTTCACCTGCGAGGCGCATAATGAACTGGTCACTAATTTTCTGCGCCTGGTGGAGGAAGACCGTATCAAAGAAGCGGAAAAATACATCCCGAAACTACAGAAACTCCAGATCGCGGATTTCTGAGATACGCGGAATCCAAAGGTTGTTTAGAACGCTTCGGTAGTGTACTGGACAAGCTGCTGAGCGGCATCGCGGCAGGCCATCTGGATGCCGCGCTGGCGGTTGGTTTCCACGTCCG
>CAIMFA010000215.1 GCA_903840185.1 uncultured Lentisphaeria bacterium
AAATATACAGACCGCGATATTGACATGGTACCCATGCTGGTACTGCTGGACATAAAAATGCCGGTAATGGATGGTCTTGAGACTTTAAAATACATTCGCTCTGATGAACTTACACGGCGGCTTCCGGTGGTAATCCTTACGTCTTCGCGGGAAGAGGAGGATCTGGCGAGAAGCTATGACTTAGGTGTCAACAGCTATATTTGCAAGCCGGTTGATTTCAATCAGTTTGCGGATGCGGTCAAAAATCTCGGATTATACTGGCTGGTTCTCAATGAGCCGCCGCCAGCGCCCAAATAAAGGCTTCGTTTATGAATACTGAACTCCTTCGCGTATTGCTGGTTGAAGACTGTGAAAGCGATGCCGGACTGATTATACGGCAGCTTGAAAAGTCAGGTTACGCTGTTACGGCAAAACGGGTGGAGACAGCAGTTCAATTAAAGTCGGCGCTGGAAGACGAGCCGTGGGACATTGTGATCGCCGACTACCAGTTACCGCAATTCAGCGCGTCCGAAGCTCTCCGGATTTTCAAGAAAACCGGATTGGATATTCCGTTTGTCGTGGTTTCAGGAACCATCGGCGAGGAAAATGCGGTAGATCTGATGAAATCCGGCGTTCACGATTATCTCTTAAAGAATAATCTCGAACGGTTGCATATTATAGTGCGCAGTGAGCTGGCAGAGGCTCAGATACGCCGGGCACGGAAGCAGAACGAAAAACTATTGCAGGAAAGCGAAGAGCATTACCGTGAACTATATGAGAATTCGCCGCTGGGCTATCAAGCACTGGATGCACAAGGGCGTTTTCTTACCGTTAATCAGGCCTGGCTTGACACTTTCGGCTATACCCGGGAGGACGTGATTGGAAAGTTTTTTGGCGATTTTCTCGTTCAGGAGTGCGCAGAAGCTTTCAACCAGCGTTTTTCTGCCTTCAAGGCGGAAGGAAAAGGGCATTGCGAGTTAGAAATGATGCGTAAAGACGGGCAGCGCAGATATATTGCTTTTGATGGCAGGGTCAGTCATGATCTGCAGGGCAATTTCAAGCAGACGCATTATATACTGCAGGATATTACTGAACGCAAACAGGCCGAGGAGAAGCTGAAACTCAGTGAAAGTCAGCTGCGCCGGCTGCTGGACTCAAGTCCGGCGGTAATCTATTCCCGCAAGGCGGCGGACGATTTCCCGATAACATTTGTCAGCGATAATATCAAAGCGCTGATGGGATATGAACCGGACGAATTTATCAGACCGCATTTTATGGCGCAAATTATACACCCTGATGATGCGCCGGTGATAAATTCCGGACTTGAAGGCGTTTTGGACGCAGATCAGCATTCCTACGATTACCGTTTCAGGCATAAAAACGGTTCCTGGCGCTGGATTCATGATGAATTAAAGATTGTACACGACGGGAATGGCAGGCCGCTGGAACTGGTTGGCTACTGGCGCGATACTACTGAACGCAAATTAGCCTATGAACGGCGTAAATTCTCTTATCAGGTGCTGGCTCTGTTGAATCAGGGCGGCAAGCGTGCGGATGTGATTCAGCAGTTCCTGATGCTGTTCAAACAGTTTTCAGGAATGGAAGCTGTTGGGATTCGACTCAAAGACGGCGATGATTATCCATATTATATCACCTCCGGCTTTTCTCCTGAATTTGTGGAATCAGAGCGATACTTGTGCGCTCGTTCTGCTGATGGTAAATTATGCCGTGATGAAGCTGGAGTTCCTGTGCTGGATTGTATTTGCGGTATGGTGCTTCTGGCCGGAACTGATGCCACCCTGCCATTTTTCTCTCCTGGCGGCAGTTGCTGGATTAACAGTACGACAGACATGCTTGCACAATCTCATGGAATAATCTGCCAGAAGCAATTGCGCAGCTATTGCAATCAGGCAGGCTATGAGTCAGTGGCGCTGATTCCGCTGCGGACAGGACAGGAGATGATCGGATTACTGCAACTCAATGACAGGCGCCGCGACCAGTTGTCTCTCGATTTTATCCAGTTTCTGGAGGAAGTCGGCGCCAGTATCGGTATTGCGCTTGACCGTATTCAAGCTGAAGACGAGTTGCGGAAAGCTAAAGACGAAGCTGAGACTGCAAGCCGGGCGAAAAGCGAATTCCTGGCGACGATGTCTCATGAAATCCGGACCCCTTTGAACGGAATTTTAGGTTTCTCTAATATATTGATTGAAGAACTGCCTGTAAGCGGGATTCCAGATGCTGTTAAATTTCATGAATACCTGCATGTGATTGATCAGTGCGGGAAGTCGCTGGAGGAAATTATTAATGACATACTGGAAATCTCAAGCATTGAAGCCGGACAATTTAATGAAGTGTCTGAAGAATTTTCTCCGGCGGAAAATATCAACGAAAGTATCAAAGCTTTTCTCTTCAAAGCTAAATCAAAGAATATTGCGTTGAATTTTGTGCCGCAGAATTTGCCGGATAGAGTAATAGGAGATCCCAGGCGGCTGAAACAGATAATATTCAATCTAGTCGGCAATGCCGTCAAATTTACTGAACACGGCGGTGTTGATGTAATTGCCGCTTTCACGTCAGGGCATCTGATAATTACGATCCGGGATACTGGAATCGGGATTCCGGCTGGTAAACTGGGAAGAATCACGCTGCCGTTCTATCAGGCGGACCAGTCATCCGTCAGAAAATATGGCGGAACCGGATTGGGACTGGCAATTGTTTCCAGGCTGCTGGAAAAACTTGGCGGAACATTTAAAATTGATAGCGAATTGAACAAAGGAACAACAGTTGCAGTAACATTTCCTGTCAGACTGACGGGGGAGCCAGCTAAGGAACAGGAACCTCCAGTGCAGGAGATAAATGGTCATGAACCACTGAAAGGATTAAAGGTGCTTGTCATTGAGGATGAACCATTTAATAGTAAATATCTGGAAACAGTGCTGGCTGATTCAGGTGCTGACTATAAAATGGCCGATTCTTTTGCCGAAATGCGGAAAATATGCGTGGGGGGGATGGTTCCTGAAGTTGTGCTTATTGACATTTCCCTGCCGGATGCCGATGGTTTCGAATGCCTCAAGTGGCTGCAGAAGAAATACTCAGAACAGAAAGTGAAATATATTGTCCAGACTGCCCATGTGCTTTCCAATAAAACAGTCCGCTATAAAGAGTCCGGCTTCGATGATTTTATCGGCAAGCCGTATCTGAAAAAAGAACTTGTCGGAATAATTATTAAAAATATTCGAAAATAAGTAATGAAAGTTGCTTAGGAGCCGTTCAAAAATAACCTTTACATCTTTGCGCTTCTCCCGGATG
>CAIMFA010000216.1 GCA_903840185.1 uncultured Lentisphaeria bacterium
CAAGTAAAGGGAAACAATTATTTGTTTGCAGGTCCCGTGACTGCGGGACGGACAGTTCCAGGTTCCCCCTTGCATCCCTCCTCCCGAACTTTTAATTGACGGATAAAGTGACGGAATTTCTCCACTGTATTGCGGAGTATTTTAGCATTTTAGATTGTGTCGTTCCTATGGAACTGTGATTCCCATCAGGATTGTTAGGGGCTTGTTGGTAAAATCGTTATTTGCGAGGCTTCGGTTTGGAATCAGTTTGAATATAATTATACTGCTTGCCAGTCTTTTCTCCAGGGGGTATTATCAATGGTATAACCTGAAAAAATAGGAGGTTGGCAAATGAGTAAAAAGATCAAATTCTCGGTTTTTGAATTGCTGCTGCTGGGCGGCGTGGCGCTGTTTATGATAGCCATGCTGTTTCTCTATCACCGGCCGGACATGCTCAGCACATCAGTCTACGGTAATTACGATATCGCGGGCGTACCGGCGAATACCGGAGTAAGCGATATATATCAACGGCAGTTTAATACCCTGCTGGCGATTTTCGGGGTGCTGTTCATGCTGTTCTGGGTCTTTTTCGCCGTATCGTTTTATCTGCTGCAGCGCCGCAATTTCCGTAGAGAGCGGAGAAAGTATCTGAAGAAAATGAGCGAATGCGAAGCGCGGGTTGAAAAAGTGTTTCTGAAATTTAACAACGAAATCGCGTCTCTGACCAAATATCTGGAAAGCAAAATCGAAAAAGACGCGGTGAAAAAGTAAATCCGTAAGGTTATCAGCGCGGCGGCCAGTTTTTGCCGCCGAACTTGCCGGATTTGCCGGGTTGCAATACTGTTGCGGTCAGATACATGCTCATGACCTGACTGACATCTTTGCTTTTGAAAAAGTCAGGGCCGAAGATGTTGACATATTCCTGGTTTTTTGCAGAGATTACGCCGCCGATATTAACTTTTGCCCCGTCCTGGACAACGACTTTGGTTGACAGGCTTTCGACTTTCACTGACTGTCTTTTGCCTTTGCCAACGAGATAGCTGATTTCAGGATATACTTCCACTTCGATCAAGCCGTTTTCAAGCTGTCGCGGCAGCACCATCAGTGAGGTGCCGACATCGGTCCATACCGGATTATCCGGAACTCCGTCAATTTTGGTGACTGTACCGCCGTCGACCACGACGACTGCCGGATTCATTTTCTGGTTGCGGAACCAGGTCGGGTCAACCATCGTTGTCCCCGACCAGAGCGAGGCGGCGCAGCCGCTTTTTGTTACGATAAACTGACTGGAATTGCCGGACTCATAGCTTTTTCTGCTGCTGAGATCGAGTTTCTGACCCGGCGGCTGATTGACCGTAATTTTTTTACCGTTCTGATACATCACTACCGGCTGCTGGCTGACGCCGAAATTAGTTCTGGCGGATTGGCCGCCGCCGGTTTTATCAATATCAATGCGGATATTGACGGCTTCGCGGTCATTGTCGCGGATGAAAGTCTCAACTTTGTTGACGATATATTCCGTATCGTAAACCAGTACCGAGTTGCGTTTTTCCTCATTAACCAGCTTGCCGTCTTTGGAAAGCCACTGGGAGCAGACGACTTCAATAGTTTTAAAATCCAGCGTGGCCAGCGGGATCAGTTTGTAGATTTTCTTTTCTTCGACATCCCCCCGGATGATCACTCTTTTAGGCTGAGGCGGAGCTTCTGCGGCGGTTTCCTGGGCGGTTAAATTCAGCATCCGGACGAAAAACGTTAGAAACAGCATATAACGCAATGTATTCATTTTTACGCTCCTGTTCTGCAAGGTGTTTGAATATCCGGCTTGCATTAATATAATATACGCTTATTAATATATAAAACCATAATGAAACAAGGAAAGACAAATGAAAAGAACCAGGATTATCGCCACGGTCGGGCCGACTTGCGCCGATTATAAGATTTTGAAATCACTCATCAGCGCCGGCGTCAATGTGTGCCGTTTGAATTTATCTTTCGGCGATCACGAATATCACCGCAAAAACATTGAGAAGATACGGCAGATCAGCCGTGAACTGCGGCGGAGCGTGGCGGTCATGCTGGATTTGCAGGGGCCGAAAATCCGGGTCGGCAAGTTGAATGCTCCGGTGACGCTGTGCAAAGGCGGCAGGGTGGTTCTGTCCGGGAATTCAGTTCATAAAGAGGAATTGTACCTGCCGACAACTTACCGCAATATCGCCGCCGACACTCAAACCGGCAAGACGATTCTGCTGGCGGACGGGCGGATCATTCTGACTGTGGAAACAGTGAACCAGGCCCGCCGCGAAGTGCATTGCCGGGTTGTCGCCGGCGGCACCGTGCTTACCGGAAAAGGCATCAATCTGCCTTATACCAGAATCTCCATGCCCGCATTGACGCCGAAGGATATTCAGGATGCGCTGTTCGGCATTGAGCAGGGAGTGGATTTTATGGCGCTTTCATTTGTGCGTTCTGCGAAAGATGTGGCCAAATTGAAAAATCTGATAAAAAGTAAAAATGCTGATATTCCGGTAATTGCCAAGCTGGAAAAACCCGAGGCGCTGGATAATCTGGAAGAAATACTGGACGTGGTTGACGGTGTCATGGTGGCGCGCGGAGATCTGGCCGATGAAATTTCTTTTGAACATGTGCCGACCGCGCAGAAGCATATTATCCGCCGGGCCAATGAGCGCGGCCTGCTGTCCATTGTGGCTACGGAAATGCTGAGTTCAATGACTGAAAATCCGCTTCCGAGCAGGGCGGAAGTCAGTGATGTGGCTAACGCCGTGCTTGACGGTACCGATATGATCATGCTGTCGAATGAAACCGCTTCCGGCAAATACCCGCTGAAAGCCGTTCAAGCCATGAGCAAAATCGCGGTTGAAGCTGAAGCAATGATCAATGGCGATAATTACCGCGGCAACTGGATTCAGTCCGACCAGCAGCTGGAAGTGCCGCAGGCGTTGTGTCTGGCCGCGTCTTTTCTGTCGCATGAATTGAATGAACGTGCCATGGTCGTGCTGACTTCCAGCGGCGAGACCGCCAGGATTCTGGCTAAATGCCGTCCCGACACCGTAATTTACGCCGCTACTTACAGTGAAAAGATTTACCGGAGGATGGCGGCTTATCACAACGTTTATCCGCTGCTGTTGAGCAACAGCGAATCCGCAGCTGATAAGAAAGCGGCGATTCCGCTTGAACTGCTGAAACAGAAATTGCTTGAGCAGAAACTGGCCCGTCGCGGCGATCAGCTGATCCTGCTGGCCGGAGCTGCCGGCACCAACAATAAATGGAGTTTGAACGGCATTCAGACTATTACAGTGTAAGCGTAAATCAAGAAGTCAGAGTCAGGAGTCAGAATGGATCCGAAAAACAGGAAGACAGGAGACAAGGAGCAGGGATAGAACTGAATATCCAATATCCAACACGGAATATCCAATGTCCAAGTTGGACAGCCGGAAGACAGGAGACAAGGAGCAAGGATAGAACAGAATATCCAATTGTTTGCAGGATTTATTCTTTCATTTCCTTTGAAATACTTTTCAAATTCCTGAGAGTTCCTTATTCCTGAAACTGCGGATACCGCAGTCAAACGCTGACTACTGGATCCTGCTGATTCACGCTGAATCCCTGATGCAGATTTGCGGCTTGATGATTGCGGATTGCGGGTTTCTGCCGCTTTTCAAGCGCTTCATCAGCAACTCCAGGGCTTTCCCGGCACAACTGGTGGCCATCTGATCGAAGGTTGTCAGCGGCACGCCGCAATATTCGGCAAGTTCGATATTGTCGGCCCCGGTGACCAGTATGTCATCCGGCACTTTCAATCCGGCGGACAGCAGCCCTTTGATAAGCCCGATTGCCAGCCGGTCATTGCCGCAGATTACCGCGTCCGGGCGTTTGCTGATCACCTGCGCGGCGGCTTTTTCGCCGTCCTCCACTGATACGCCGCCGGCGATTATCTGTCTGCTTCCATTCGGGACGGCATCGCAGAATGCCTGTCTGCGGCGTTCACAGCAGTCGCCGCTGCCGACGGAAACATAGACAAAACTTTTTGCCCCGCGGGACTGGCAGTGACTGATCATATGCTTTATTCCGTATACATCATCGCAGGAAACGGACAGATGATTTTTATAGCGG
>CAIMFA010000217.1 GCA_903840185.1 uncultured Lentisphaeria bacterium
CGTGGTCACCCAGAGTTATCGCGACGGCGATTTTCGCAAATGCACCGAACGCCAGCTGCCGCCGAATTTGAAGGCGATAAAATACTGGCTGGATAATATGTCTGCTCAGGCACTCTCTATTTCCTCGGAGTCGGGCGGGGCGGGGAAAGGCGATGGGAAGAATGGGAGTAATGAGAATAATGGGGATAAAGCAGAAAAAACAGATGATACGCCTGCTCAAAGGCTCTCTAATTTCTCGGAGAGCGGGGAGAGCGAGAAAAGTGGAAAGCGAGAAAAGCAAGAAAAGTGGAAATCTGGAACAAATGAAAACGACTCTGCTCAAAGGCTCTCTAATTCCTCGGAGTGCGGCAGGGCGGGAAAAGGCGATGGGAAGAATGGGAGTAATGAGAAGAATGGGGATAAAACAGAAAGAACAGATGATATGCCTGCTAAAAGGCTCTCTAATTCCTCGGAGTCGGGCGGTTGCCCGTCCTGTAATGCTGGCCGCATGGGCGAAACATCCTCTGCTCAAAGAGACTCTATTTCCTCGGAGTGGGGCAGGGCGGGGAAAGGCGATGGGAAGAATGTGAGTAATGAGAATAATGTGGATAAAGCAGAGAAAACAGATCATACGCCTGCTCAAAGACCCTCTATTTCCTCGGAGTCGGGAAAAGGAGATGGGAATAATGGGAGTAATGAGAATAATGGGGATAAAACAGAAAAAACGGAAAATACGCCTGCTCAAAGGCTCTCTATTTCCTCGGAGTCAGCAGTTAGTCCGTTGCGTCCGTTGTGTCCGTTCCGTCCGTGATCTTTGTCCCAGCTAAAAGGTTTTAAATAAAATCCTGTTCATGCAGTTGAGTTTACCGCGGGATAAATTATATTTCCATATTGATTATTTTAAAAGGTATATATGAAAGAACTGAAAGTGGTGACAAGCAGACGGGCGGAGATGCTGGATATTACAGCCGAGGTCAACCGGCTCATTCCTGCGTCCATGGATTCCGGCGTCTGCCATGTGTTTTGCACTCACACCACTGCGGGGCTTACGGTCAATGAAAATGCCGACCCCGATGTGCAGCGGGATATTCTCGGCGCGCTGGAACGCCTGGTGCCGTGGTGTGATCCGGCATACCGGCACGGCGAAGGCAACAGCGCGGCGCATTTGAAAGCCTCCATGATGGGTTTTTCTCAGACACTGCCGGTCAGCCATGGCCGTCTGGACATGGGCATCTGGCAGGGGCTTTATCTGTGTGAATTTGACGGCCCCCGGACGCTGACCGTTACGGTGCGGTTTTTCAAGGAGCAGAGTTTATCATGAAGTCTGTCAAAATACTGGTTTTCATATTATCGCTGACGGCTTCATGCTTTGTCATGGCGGCAGGCGGTCTTATAATGTTGAAAGACAGTTCGCCGTTGAATGCCGCTGAAATTACCGCGGACAAGGACGGGAATATTTATTGTTTTGACGGGAAACAGCAGATCATTGTGCCGAAATCATTTTATTCATATATCCGCCTGGTCAAGCCTGACGAAATCAAACTTGCTGAAGTCAATTTGAACACTGGTAAATATGCGGAAGCGGAAAGAATGTTCCGCGATGCCGCGGTAAAATATGAATATCTGGGCTGGAAGGCGTTCTGTGTATCCGGCCTGTCCAAAGCGTTGATGAGGCAGGAACGCGGAGACGCAGCGGTTGTTGAGCTTGAGAAGATCGTCAAAGACCATATCGCCGACCCGGATTTTACCCAGTGGCAGTACATGGAGGCATTCCGGCTGCTGGCCGGGATATATTTGCAGAAGAATCTGGATGAAAAGGCAACTGCCGTACTGGAGGAAATGATTGATGCGCAGAAAAGCGAATACATTGTATTTGCCTACAGCCGGCTCGGTGATATCGCGCTGAAACAAGGCAGGACGGATGCTGCTGAATTGAATTATCTCCAAGCCGTGATCCATGGCGATAAATCCATTCCGGCTAGAGCGGAACCGGTTTATAAATTGGCGGAGCTGCTGAAAAAGAGAAATGATCCGGCGAACAAGTTATATTACGATATCTTGAAAAAAGATTATCCTGAAAGTGATTTAGGAGCTGTCAAGAAATAAACTTGACAAGTCTCGCGAAATATCCCGAAGTGATTTTGGGAATTGCCGGCGAGGCGCATACCTGAAGGTATGTAACGAACCGGCAAACACAAAGGCATTCGGGAGAAGCGCGAAGAGGTAAAGGTTATTTCTTTACGGCTCCTTAGTAAAAAAAGTATCAGAAAAATAAATACAGGAGTTACTGACAATGGCTGTTAGCGTGCGATTATTGTTGTTATCCTCGTTGTTGTTTGCCGGCTTGAGCATAAATGCTCAAACGGCGGATGTGTCTGTTCCTGCGAATGCGGCCGGCACTACAACCGTTACCGCGCCGGTTCCGGCGGTCAAACAATCAGGGGCTGGAACCGAAGGAACTGCCAGCATGGTTGTCGGCATGAACAAGGATAAAATCGATAATGCGTTGACGAAGCGGCATTCATTTCTGGTTGCGGGCGGTTTTTTAGGCTTTCTGGTCTGGATGGCAATGTTCGTAAATTGCGGGATTACGCTGTATCTTGCGGTGCTGGTCTTTACTCACGTTCACCGCAACCGCGTTTATCCGCGGGAACTGGTTCAGCGGGTGAAGCAGATACTTGCCGAAGGCGAACTGGGATTTGCGATGGAGGCATGCGTGCCGGGTAAAAATCCGCTTTCCAGAATTCTGTTTGAAGCTTTTAAAAATATCGGCGACGGGTTCGACGCCTGTCTTGATGCAATGCAGATTGCCGTAAAAGCCGAAACGGAAAAGCTGAATAAGCCGGTGCGCGCGATTGTCACCTGCGGAATCTTCTCCATCTGCCTCGGCCTGCTTGGCGCTTCGCTTGGCGTGATGGATGTTTTCAGCTCTTTCGCGGAAAATCCTGAAATCGGCAATTTCCAGCAGGCGGCTTATGAGCTGTGCCAGACAACATATTTTCTGACGGTCGGCATTTTCGGTGCCGGGATTTCTTTCCTGCTTCACCACTACGCCGACGGCAAAGTAGCCAGGATTATCGTCAATACGGAAAAAGTCGCGTATGACTTGATAAAGGTGCTCAGAGGCGTGCATGTTGCCGGAGAGCTTCCGGATATGAGTACAATGACACAATTGATTAACTACAACAGTTTGAAAAATATTCCGGTTTTGAAAAAGAAATAACCGGATCAAAAAATTAAAAGCAGATTAAGGAGTTTGTGATGGAAAAATTAGTGATAATCGGCAGTGGCGCCGCAGGTTTGACTGCCGCAATATATGCTTCGCGTTCCAACCTGGAGCCGGTGGTTATTTCCGGGATCATGCCCGGCGGACTGCTTACCCAGACCAGCGATGTGGAGAATTATCCCGGGTTCCCGGAGGCAATAAACGGCTTCGAGCTGATGATGAAGTTTCAGGAGCAGTCGGAAAGATTCGGCACCAGAATTATTAATGAAAATGTGTCAAAAGTGGAGTTCTCCGCAGGCGGGACGCAGAAGATTTTTCTAAGCTCCGGTGACACCGTTGAAGCCGCCGCGGTTATTATCGCCACCGGCGCCTCGCCGCGCTGGATGGATCTGGAATCCGAGCAGCGTCTGAAAAATAAAGGCGTTTCCGCCTGCGCCACTTGTGATGGCGCGTTTTTCCGCGGCATGGAGGTGGTTGTTATCGGCGGCGGCGACACCGCGATGGAGGAGGCGCTGTTTCTGACCAATTTCGCCACTCAGGTGACTGTAATTCATCGCCGGAGTGAATTGCGCGCCTCAAAAATCATGGCTGACCGCGCGCTTGCGCATCCGAAAATCAAATTTGTCTGGAATTCCGTAGTTACAGAAGTGCTTGGGCAGAATGAGGTTGAAGGGGTAAAAGTTCAGGACGTCATCAATAATACATCATCCACCATTCCCTGCAAGGGGTATTTCGCGGCGCTTGGTCATGTTCCCAATACTCAGCTTTTTAAAGAGTTCATCGAGCTCAATGAAGCTGGTTATATCAAACTGCTCGGGAGCAGCAGCTATACCACGATGGAGGGTGTTTTCGCCGCCGGTGACTGCGCTGATCATGTCTACCGCCAGGCAATCACCGCCGCCGGAATGGGCTGCAAAGCGGCGATTGACGCCGAGCGCTGGCTGTCATCAAGAGCGTAAGACTGGCTACAGATTAAGTTCGACCAGCGAGAAGTCATCTTCCAGATTTTTGGAGCCGTACATCTGCATGACGTCGTGATAGATTTTATCGACATGGAATTCTGCAGATGTCACGGTGCCGGCGATATATTCGCGGAACGCTTCGAAATGCCAGTCGGGCAGGCCGGGGCGGGTGATTTCGTAAACGCCGTCACTTAATATTAAGAGCTTGTTATACTGCTCCAGCGCAATTTCATTGTTGCTGAAACTCAGGCCGGGGAAGCCGCCGATTATCGCCCCTTTGGTCCTCAGATCATGAATTTGCGTGTCCGCCGGACTGGCGCCGGAAATGAGGATGGCGGGCGGATGACCGCCGCTGGAATATACGATCTTCCGTTCCTGCTGATTGTAAACGCCGTACCAGATGGTGAAATACATCTGATGATGGTCTTCCATCTGGAATTCGTCATTTAGTCTGGTAAGCACGTTGCCGGGATTGGAGAAGTCGGTATCGGGCAGGTTCTGTGAGCGCAGCACCTCCATGGCGGTGATAGAGAGCAGCGCGGCGCCCACGCCGTGTCCGCAGACATCGAGCAGATACATGGCGAAATGATTATCGTCCAGCCAGTGATAACCGAAGGCGTCTCCTCCGAGCGAAGTCGAAGACACGAACTTCCAGTCGGTTTTAATCGGGCCGTCCAGTTTTTTGGGGAGCAGCGAAGCCACATAATCCGCCGCCTCCGCCAGTTCGGCGGCCAGCCGCTGCTGGCTTTCCTGAAGCGCCTTGAATGCTTCATTACGTTCAAGCATATTGATATAACCGGCGGAATGGTGCCGGATGCGGGCAATGAGCTCAATTTTATCCGGCAGCTTGACGATATAGTCATTAGCGCCCAGAGCGAACGCCTCGGCTTTGGTCTTTGCCTCCTCTTTGCTGGAGAGCACAATCAGCGGAATATCCCTGGTCTGCTGGTTGCGCCGGAAAAACTTGACCAGCGTCAAGCCGTCAACGTCGGGCATGACCAGATCCTGCAAAATTACCGTGGGGCCAAGCTCATTAGCCAGGCCGATAGCTTTGGAAGGATCGCTGCAGAAGTGGTAAGATATATCCGCTTCGCCCATCAGCATGCGTCGTACTGCTTCGCCGACCATCGCCTGATCGTCAATCAGCAGAACGATGATCTGGTGTTTGTTAATGGATACTGCCGTTTGTTCAGTTTGAGACGCTGTCTGTTCACTCATATTTTTATCTCTTTTTAAAAGTTGATTTTAGCCAGTTCCTGTCCGATTTTTTCGGGCGAAAGTATTATTGTTGGTGCTCCCAGTTCGGCAGCGGCTTTCGGCATGCCGTAGACCACGCATGATCCTTTATCCTGCGACATGGTCTTCCAGCCTTTGTTTTTTAAAGCCAGAAGTCCCTGCGCTCCGTCTCTGCCGATACCGGTCAATACTGCGGCAGTCCCTGTTCGCGGCCAGTGGCGGCAGACACTTTCAAAGAAGACATCAACTGACGGACGGTAAGGCAGCTCCAGCGGTTCCGCTGTATATTTGAACTTCATCCCGGCGGTGATAACCAGATGGTCATTGGTGGCGGCCAGATAGACATTATTGGGTAAAGGCGTTTCCCCCTCAACCGCCAGGCTTACTTTCAGTTTGGTGAATGTGCCGAGCCATTCGGCCAGACCGGCGACAAATTCCTGGTCAATATGTTGAATGATCACGACCGCGGCGCCGAAGCCGGCAGGGAGCTCGCCCAGTAATTTGGCCAGCGCCGCCGGGCCGCCGGTGGATGAACCGATTGTCGCCAGATAAGGAACATTGGATGATTTTCCGGTAACGGACAGCGGCGTGGATTTTACAGGGAGGGGCTGGCTGACAGAATTTTTACAGAGTACCTCAAGCCGTTCAAGTTTCTGCAGAAATTGCGCCGCGCCTTCCAGTTTGCCGTCCGTGCCCAGTATTGGAGTATTCACGGCATCAAGCGCCCCGTAGCTCATGGCCTCGAACGCTTTGGCGGAATTGGCTGAAACCGAGGAGGTGACGAGCAGAATGCCGCAGGGCGATTTAGCCATGATCTCCCGGGTGGCTTCGGCTCCGTTCATTACCGGCATCAGCAAGTCCATTAAAATAATGTCCGGAGTGTCCTTTGCACATTTTTCAACGGCTTCCCTGCCGTCATACGCCACCCAGGCAATTTCATATTGCGGTGCTTTCGACGCGACGATGCGCCGCAGGATTTCCACCGCCATCTTCATATCGTTGACAATTGCTATTCTCATTCTCCGGCCTTTCCTATCAGATTTTCCACAGCGTCCAGCAAGGTGTTGTCGTGGAAACTGCTCTTGGCTAAATAATAATCCGCGCCTGCTTCAAGTCCCCTGAGCCGGTCTTCTTCTCGGTCTTTATAGGATACAATCATGACCGGCAGCGAATGCAGCCGGTCATGTTTTTTGATGCTGGAGACCAGTTCAATGCCGTTCATTCTGGGCATATCCACATCGGTCACCACCAGCGCGTACTGACCGGCTCTGACGGCATTCCAGCCTTCCGCGCCATCCACCGCCACATCAACGTCATAACCGTTGTTCGCCAGTAAATTGCGTTCGACCTCGCGGACGGTTATGGAGTCGTCAACTACCAGTATGCGTTTCCTGGCGGAGACAGGTCCGGCGGCCTTTGAGTCGCTGATGCCCTGCAATCTTCCGCCGTTGAGGATGTTGTCAATGGAGCGTACCATATCGTCAATATCCAGAATCAGCACCGGCGAGCCGTCTTCCAGCACCGAAACCGAACTGATATCGGAAACTTTGCCCAGCCTTGGATCGAGCGGCCTCACGACAAGTTCGAACTCGCCGGTGAAGCTGTCCACAAAAATCGCGTACTGGTTGAGCCGGTCGCTGATAATGACCACATGAATAACATCTGCCGCCCCGGTTTTTACGGTGTTCAATCCAAGCACCTGCGCCGCCGAGACCAGACCGATATTTTTGCCCTCGTATTTGACATACTGCCGTGATTCCAGCGTCAGGATTTCATCTTTAGGCAGCTTCAGCAGATGATCTATGCGCATGAGCGGGAATGCGTAAGATTCGCCGCCGATGTCTGCGACCAGCGCCGGCATGACTGATAACGACACGGGCACTTGTAAATTGAACGAGGTTCCCTTGCCGAGTTCGGTTTCCACCTTAATCAGGCCGCGCACTTCCTGCGCCATCGTTTGAACAACATCCAGTCCGACTCCGCGTCCCGAAATTTCGGTCACGGCAGCGGCGGTGGAAAAGCCCGGCAGAAACATGAATTCGAGCAATTCCGCTTCAGTCAATTTAACCGCGATCTCAGCGGACGCTAAACCCTTGCTTACGGCTTTCGCGCGGATCTTTTCAATGTCAATCCCTGAGCCATCGTCGGAGATTGAAATATTGAGCATGCCCGCCCAGTGCCGCGCCGTCAGACGGACAATCCCGGTTTCAGCTTTACCGGCTTTAAGCCGCTCTTCCGGTGTTTCTATGCCGTGATCCACCGCATTGCGTACCAGATGGTTGAGCGGGGCGTTAAGCCTGTCCAGGATATCCTTGTCAACCGCAATGGATTCCCCGATAATCTCCAGCGAGATCTTTTTGCCCAGCTTGCGGGACAAATCCCTGACTGAACGCGGGAAGTCTCTGACGCCTTCGATAAACGGACGCATACGGCAGGAAATAACTTCGCGGTAAAGACTGTCGGAAAAATTATCCATGGTCCTGGAATAGTCGGAAAAGTCAGCGAAATATTCCGTGTAATCCCGATAGTATTCATTATGTTTGTGCTGGATATCCTTGAGTATGCGTTTGAGGTCTGAGAATTGATCTGAATCAACGGCCTGCTGTTCCAGCTGGTCAATGAGCGCGGCGATCTCCAGCAGCCTTTTTTTGTGGCGGAGGATTTTCTTCTCGAATCCCTGAAGGCGTTTTACGCCGACCAGCGATTCCGCGGCCAGTCCCATCAGCCGGTTCATTTTGTCGGCGGCAATTCTGACAACGGCTTCTTTGTCAACTGCGGATTTTTCCGCATGCGCCGGATGGGCCGGTTTTTCAGTTGAAGTATCCTGGATGGATGCCACAGGTTCAGGAGCAGGGGCGGCATCCGGCACTGGCGGTGGGGTTACGGATTGAACCGGTTTGAAATTGCCGTTTTTAATATCGGCAAAGGCTTTCGCCAGCTCATCAAGTTTATCTGAATTCTTCGCCAGATATGCGGGTATTTCGCTTTCGGTGCAGATGCTTAACTGTTTGAAGCAGTCCACGCATTCCAGCAGCTTGTCAATGTGCTCGGCAGCGAGTACCAGTTTGCCTTCGCCGGCGGCAACGAAACAGTCCTCCATGGCATGTGCCACCTTGACAACCGGATCAAGCTGCACGATACGCGCCGCGCCTTTCAATGAATGAGCCGCCCGCATCAGCGGTTCGATCTTGTCCGCCGCGGATGGATTGTCCTCCAGTTCCAGCAGTCCGGAGGTAAGGACGGCGCACTGGGATTCAGCTTCCATTTTGAACAGCCCGATCATTGAAAAATCATTCATATCTGTGGAGTTCACGATATTCTCCTTTGCAGCGTATATATCAACAGTTCATCGTCCAGCAGTCCAACTTCGCGCTGATCGTAAATAATGACTTTTTTCGTAAACGTCCCGGAGGCCTTGGAGACGGTTACCGGCACATTCTGCTCGTCGCCTTCATTACAGCGGAAAACTCCCAGCACCTGGTCAACCGGAAACACCCAGCATTCACCAACGCTTTGGATGACCAGCATTTTTGCCTCTGATTCATCTGTCTGCTCAGCATCTTCATTGCCGGTGAGTGCTTTCAGGGAAAAGCATAATTGAAGTTCTCCGTGCACATTCGTCAATCCCAGCAGCACATCATTGGAACGGTGCGGGATTTGGTGTACAGAACGCGGATTGATGATCTCTCTGAATATTGCCGAGCGCAGCGCCAGGAATTCTCTGCCTATTCTGAAAATGATGATAGAAATATTATTTGTGTTCAGCTCTTCTTTTTTCTGTCCCAGAAGTTCGGTCCACTCATCCATGTACCCTGGCGGGATTTCGCGATTGAGCAGATCGCTGCCGGCGTCAATGAACACCGGACAATTCCGGCAATGGGTCATTTCAGCGAGCTTCGGGCACCGCATGGAGCTGGTGCCCCATACGCCGATGGAGTTCCAGCATGATTCAGCCGTATTTTCAGTTTTTATTTCATTGCTCATTGTTTATTCACAGTAGTTAATTTTTCAGCGCGTTTTCTGATTTTTAATGCTTCCGCCGTTTCACCTTGACGTTCCTTCAGCAGCGCCAGATGCACCAGCGCTTCGTAGTATTCAGGATTTAGATATACTGCTTTGCTGAACGCCTTTTCCGCTTCCGGCAGCCGGTCAGACGACAAACTTACAACTCCCAGAGTATAATAGGCGAGGGGATTCATTTTATTGTGATCAAGGTATTGCAGGCACAGTGTTTCCGCTTCCTTAAGAATGCCGCTGTCGGCCAGCGCGGCGGCTTTTTGAAGTATGGTGTCACTGTCCTTACTGACTTTTATGGCCGCTGGCTCGATATTGAACCGGCGCGTTTTATGCAAGGCTTTTGCCTGCGGCGCGCGTAATGGTTTAGCGGTCGGTTCCAGTGGCGGTTTAGCAGGCGTAATTGTATGTATGACCTTTTTACGAAAAGCAAAGCATGACGGATATTTTACCGATTCAAAATCATGGCGGCTGACCATGCCGGATTCAACATGCCCCAGAAATAAAATGCCGTCAGGTGTGAGCATGCCGGAGAGAATCGCTATTGCTTTTGCCTGTTCTTCAGAGGAGAAGTAAATCAGCAGATTGCGGCAGAAAATAAGATTGTAATGAGGCCGTTCTGTTGAAAAAGCACGGTCGAATATACTACTTTTTTGAAATTTCACCAAATCTCTTACTTGCTGAATGACTTCATGTTTACCGTCTTTAGTCAGGAAAAATCGCTGCATTGTTTCCGGAATGCCTCCGCGGAAAGAGTTGGTACCATACACTGCATGCCTGGCTTTTTCCAGTACAGGGCCGCTGACGTCGGCCGCGTCAATATTAATGAGACCGGGATGAACTCCGGCATTCAGCAGAGTCATCGCGATGGAATATGGTTCTTCTCCGCTTGAACAGGGGATGCTAAGAATGTGGAGCGGATGGCGCTGTCCGGCAATATATTTTTCCGCATATTGAGTCAGAAACGCGAATGATTCGCTATAGCGGAAAAACCAGGTTTCCGGAACCAGCAGGGATTGCGTCAATTCTTCAAAATGCTTATCGGATGCTGAGATCAGCTCCAGATAATCCTTTTCGCTGGTCATGCCGTGTTTCTTCATATGCAGGGAGACTGCCGACTCGACATTCTTCCGTCCGATGGAATCGTAGTTAAATCCGATTTTCTCTTTCAGCATCTTCTCAATCATCAGGCGGTTTCCTTTGATCCTGTAAAAAGTTTGCTCTTCAGCTCATCCGTCAACAGATTTTCGATTTTAATAACCTGAATCATCGCTTTGTCCTCGACGGAAATTTCGCCCATCCATGGAGCGTCCGTACTGTCGATGCCTGAAGCCTTAAACGTTTCTTCTGCTCTGACGGCGGTGCCGGTGGCGTGCTCCGTCAGCAGTCCGAGAACATGTATGGATTCGCTATCCTCCGGATAGTTTACCAGGATTATTCTGGAACTCAGCAGTTCAGCAGTGGGGATGCCGGAGAGCATGCGGGTGACGTCTATTACCGGCACCAGAGAGCCGCGATAGTTGAACACGCCGCGGACAGAATCCGGAACCCCGGGTAATTCCCTGATATTAACCATGGGAATAATTTCCTTCACTGACGCCGCATTTATCGCATAATGCTGATTGTTCACCTGAAAAGTTACGAGCAGCATGTCAGCTCACCTTGAAAATTGATAATTCCCCCTGCAGCGTCCGCGAGGCCTGATCCAGTTGCGCCGTGACCTGGTTGAATTCACGGAGCGATTCAGCGGTCTGCTGGGCTGCTTCGTTTAGCTGGACCATCGCTTCGGTGATCTGCTGCGCGCCTTCGTACTGGCCCTGCATGCCTTCAGCGGCAATGTCGAATTTAGGCGGCAGGCACTGCACCTGCTGAATGATATTTTCCAGTTTCCCGCTGATGCCGTCCACGTTGCTTACGCAGCGGCGGACTTCATCGGAGAATTTGTCCATTTCCATGACTCCGGACGAAACGGATGACTGCATTTCCTTGACCATTTTTATAATGTCGAGAGTTGCGACGGCGGTCTGGTCGGCCAGCCGGCGGATTTCGCGTGCCACTACCGAGAAGCCGAGCCCGTATTCACCGGCTTTTTCCGCTTCAATCGCGGCGTTCAGCGACAGTAGATTGGTCTGGTCGGCGACTTTGGTGATGGTGGCGACGACATCATTGATGTTGTTGGCTTTTTCGTTGATAATGGACAGCTTGGAGGAAACTGAATCGGTCGCGGAGGCCAGATGCTTCATGGTGCTCTGCATCTCATTCAGGTCGGCTTGTCCTGAATCCGCGCTGTCGGCGGTGCGGGCGGATACTTCCCTGACTTCAACGATCGTTCCGAGCAGCTGTTTGGAGGTGGCCGATATTTCTTTGCTGGACGCGACAATTTCATTGGTTGAAGCGCTGAACTGTTTTACTGTCGCCTCCTGCTGTTTGGATGAGGCGGCTATTTCGGTCGCGGTGGAGAACAGTTGAATGGTTGACTGCTGAACCTTGCCGACAAGTGAATTCAGGATGCCGGTCATGGTTTCAAAGGATTCAAGCAGTTCAAACGTTTCGTCTTTGCCTAAACATCCGGTGTTTTTCTTCGATGTGCGATATGCTTTTATATCATTACCGGCATCGTGCAGATTGCCCTGGGCGATTTTCTTGGCGATTCCAGTAATCTTCGCAATGGGGTTGGCAATTCTGCTGCCCACATACAGTGCAAAACACAAAGCCAGCAGCAATATTACAACGCTGACTTCAAGCGCGGTTTTCAGCAGGTCATCCAGGCATAACACCACCCGCTGCTGCGCGGCTTTGAAATCGTCTTCATAAAGGCCGGGGAAAATCACCCAGTCCCAGGGTTCAAAATAGATAAAAGCGGAAGTTTTACGTTTCGTATCCGGGTCCTGAGGATTTTTCCACAGGTAGGAACGGAGACCGGCTTCGCCTTTGTTCTGGCGCAATGCATCGTTAATCATTTCCCGTACAAACGGTTTGCCTTCGGCGTCTTTCGTATCCAGTATGTTATCACCGTCACGTTTGTTGTCCTGTGAAATCACATAGGTGCCTTTGTTCTCTCCGCTGCCGACAAGTACGCCGACATAGCCGCTCTGGCCGATTTTGATGCCTGAGATAACTTTTTTGATAGCTTCAACCGCACTGAGTTTTAAGCATGAACACGAACATCCGATTATCTGCCCTGCAGTGTTTTTTATCGGCTCGTATACGGCAAGATAGGCTATGTCAAGCACCTGTACCCGTCCGGAATATGATTTCCCGTTGAGAATTGCTGCTATCATAGGGTTGGAAGTTCCATTGGGTTCTACTGCCGGGATGTAGGTGTTGATGATGCGGTAACCGTCCTTATTGCTTATGTTGCTGGCTACACGAAGCATATCACCATGCTCATTCATCCGCTGAAGAATGGTACACTTTTCCCCTGTAATTTTTTCAACTTCGTCAACCAGCGGCTGGGTGGTTGACATACTGAAATTTTGGCCTAACCATTTATCGCCGATATACATCTTTGGCAGGCGTAGTGTCTGTTCTTCCCCGGTGACCTGATTTTTAGCCTTCCATTCCACGGTTTCCTGCAAGGATAATTTCATTCCGCCTAAATCCGCCATTTTTTCAGCTAGAATTTTTGAATCACCCGATAATTCTCCAAGCAGCAAATCGTTGGCTATCCGGCACATATTATAAACGCCCATTGCTGTTTCTTTAAGATTTTTCTGGCTCAGGTCGCGCATTTGTTCCAGCACTGTCTGATTCACCCGTTCCTTCTGGAAATAAGTCAGCGCGGCCATTACAAGCACTGGAAGCAGTGCGGCGAGCATCACCATGATCACGATTTTCTGCTTGAGTTTCAGCTTCATATTACGTTTATCCTATGTTGTAAATAGTGAAATATTCCCTCATATCAGAAAATAATATTCCAAACAGTCTTATTCAAGGTTTTTTAGCGCTTTTAAGCAAATTACTTGCGGGAATCTTTGAAAAAGCAATGCTCTGCATGGAAAACCTGTTTAATATGCTGTAAATTAACAGCTTTTATTTTTAACCAACTGGATTTGAAACTTATGGATACGGCGGAAAACAGAAAGAGACTGATATTATTCCTGCTGGCGGCGATATTTACTTTTTATGTCGCCGAGAATATATACGGGAATATCTTCAACAACTATCTTGATCAGGTGCAGAAAATCGGGACCAGCGCCAGAGGGTTGCTGGAACTGCCGCGCGAACTGCCGGGAGTGCTTTCGGTATTTGCCATCAGCGCGCTGTTCTTTTTGAGTGAAGGAGCTATTGCGGCGGTGGCGTGTTTCCTGTTCAGCGCCGGGCTTTTCGCGCTTGCAGTTCCGGGATTTGCCGGTAATTACTGGCTGCTGTGCTTATGGCTTGGCGTCGCCAGCTTCGGACAGCATTTTTTCATGGTCATTGTTGATGCGATTGTGCTGCATACCGCCTCGCCGGAGAACCGGAGCCTGCGTCTCGGCCAAATGAAGAGCCTGATAACTGCCGCCGGACTGGTGGCATCGGCTTTTGTCTGGTTCAAGTGGAAATACATCAGCCAGGATTTCAATATCGACTTTATCGTCTCCGGTACTTGCGCATTTATCGGCGGGCTCATTTTTGTGATAATGAAGCCGGCCGGGCATTTCAAAAAGTGCAACAGCTGGCGTGACCGCATAGTTCTCAAAAAACAATATTCCCTGTATTATGTGCTTGAGGCGTTCTTCGGGGCCAGAAAGCAGGTATTCATTACTTTCGGGTTCTGGCTGCTGGTGTTCACGCTGGGTAAATCTCCCGCCTATATGGGCAAGCTCATGCTGATTGCCGGGGTGATCGGATTGGGGTTCCGTCCGTTTATCGGCAAGATAATACAGGTCTACGGCGAACGCCGGGCGCTGATTTCAGAGAGTGTGCTGATTGTGCTGGTATGTCTGGGCTATGCTTTTGCCATGAAACTGTTTTCGCTGGAAACGGCTTCCATGATATTGTCGGCATGTTTTATTGCCGACGCGTCGCTGTTTGCTTTCGGCATGGCCAGGTCAAGCTATCTGGCCAGAACGGTGGAAAAGAAAGACGACCTGACGCCGAGCCTTTATTCGGGCATGGCGATCAATCATGTGACTTCCATCATTGGCGCGGTGCTGGGCGGACTGCTCTGGAAAGTCACCGGCGATCATCTATGGGTATTCCTTTTTGCCGCGGTGCTTGGCGTAATTTACGGCGTTCTCGCCAACCGGGTAAAAGACGGCAAACACTCTGCCGCGCTGTAAAGCAGTAAAGATTTATTGGTATGGTATTTTCGCGGAACTGTTGATTCGTTGTGTTTACGGGGTAAATTACAAACTGTTAACAACCATGGAAGATATCCGGTTTTCGGGTTAGGCGTACTTTGAGGACTAATAAAATATGGAGGTTGCTATGAACTTTGAATTTTCGAATAAAGAGCGTAATTTTTTGCTGGAACGGGTTGGATGCATTGAACAACTGGCGCATATCCGGCAGTCTGTACTGGAAGACGGCAGGGGGCGCGGCACCAGGATCGCTGAATTCGTGAATGGCAGCGGCTTGAATTTCACGGTGAATATTGACCGGGGAATGGATATTGCCGACGCTGCATTCAAGGGGATTCCGCTGGCCTGGAAATCGGCTAACCGCTATGCGGCGCCGTCGTTTTACGAGTCGGAAGGCTTGAGCTGGCTCAGAACCTGGGGCGGCGGTCTGCTCACCGGCTGCGGCCTCCGGAATGTCGGCGGACCGGATACGGTCGGCGTTGAAACCCACGGCCTGCATGGCCGTCTTTCGCATATTCCCGGTGAAGAGGTCACGGTTGAAAAGCAGTGGATTGACGGCAAGTATGTTCAGTCCATCAGCGGCTGGGTCCGCCAGACGGCGGTATTTTTTGAGAATCTGCACCTGAAAAGGAAGATATCTTCAGTGATGGGGCAGAACACGATAATCATTGAAGACGTCATTGAAAATCACGGTTTCGCGACATCCCCGCTGATGCTGCTTTATCACATGAACCTCGGGTTCCCGCTGCTGGATGAAAATGCATTTATCGAAGCTGACAGCCATGATGTGGTTCCCCGCGACGGCACTGCCGCGCTCGGAATCAAGGACTGGCATAAGATTGAACCGCCGCAGCCAGGTTATGCGGAACAGGTATTTTACCATGAAATCACCCCGGGCAATGACGGCTTCGCCAGTGTCACTCTGAAGAATCCAACATTGAAGCTGGCTTTTAAATTAGAATACCGCACCGCCGAACTGCCGTATTTTGTCCAGTGGAAACAGATGGGGCAGGGGGAATATGTGGTAGGTTTCGAGCCGGCCAATTGTCATCCCGAAGGCCAGAACGCTTAACGCGAACACGGCACACTGCGCGAAATCGCCCCCGGCGAACAAATCAGCACCTGTCTGAAAGTAACGATCCTGGAACTGTAGAGAAAAAATGCGAGTTCCCCGTATAATACGCAAGGAACCCGCACATGATCATCTTTCTTCGTTTATTCAGTCTCGACCATTACTTGAAGCACTCCGCCTGCATAACTTCCGCCGTTTCCGCGGAAGGTCCAGTCTGGTTCTCCGGCAGGGTTGTTGCCGATGCCCAGGTCGCATTTGCTTCCTGACCGCCAGTTGTTAAAAGCGAACAGTGTTTGTTTCTTTGCGTTGTTATGAAGCTGCATGGAGCCGTATCCTGCCGTCGCGGGATCTCCGGCAGTGTCGCCGGTGTCATATTTATCCGCTTCGGCATTGGGGACATTGTTCTTGTTCTCCTTGCCATAATCGCAACACCAGAATTCAATATTGCAACCGTCGGCAAATGTCCCGTTTTCTATTCCGGCCACATTGGATTTGACGGTTACATTGCTGAGCTTGTCCTGGAAGAAAGCGCCGGATTTCTGTGTCGGAACGCCAATTTTGCCGATATCCTGGGTGAACGCGTCAGTGCTGACGAAGATATAATCTTCGCCGCCGTCTTTCTTGGCCAGCGCTAGGAAGTAGGCAATCCGTTTGATCTTGCCGGTGATTTCCTTGCTCTTGTCCACCGTGTAGGTGATTCCAAGGTTGCCGTCGGTCGGTTTCGGCGCCGTCGGATCAAGGCTGTAGACCAATTTTAGATTTTTCGCTTCCGGGACCACTTGTTCCGGAGAGGTTTTGATTGGAACTCTAGCCAGTACCGGTTCTTCCGGGGCTGGTGCATGTTCCGTGGCCTGGAATGCCGGTTTGGGCGGCGGAGGCGTACCGGACTCGATCAGCACCAGCAGGACGCCATCGGTGTAATTCTGGGCGCTGCTGCTGAAAGTCCAGTCAGGCTGAGCTCCGGAACTGTTCCCGATACCGAGATCGCATTTATTGCCGGCAACCCAGTTGTTAAACGCGAACAGTGTCTGCTTCTGAGCATAGTTATGTACCTGCATGGAGCCGTAGCCGGGTGATTTGCCGGTTTCCACGCGATCGCCGAAGTCAAATTTACTGCTGTCGGCGTTCGGTATTTTGGCTGCATTGGATTGAGAATAGTTGCAGTCCCAGAATTCAATATTGCCTCCGGTGGCAAAGTCGCCGGATGCAATCCCCGCAACGTTGGATTTGACCGTCATGTTGTCAATCATGGTTTGATAACGGGAGCCTGAATTTTTGGTGGGAACTCCGATTTTGCCGAGATCCTGGGTAAATGCATCCATTGAGACAAATATATAATCGTTTCCGCCGTCTTTTTTGGTCAGACTGAGAAAATAGGCAATCCGCTTGACCGGACCGGCAAGCTCCTTGCTTTTGTCAATGGCGTAAGTTATACCTTTGCCGTCATCGGTCACGACCGGAGCGGCGGGATTCAAACTGTAAACTACTTTGAAATCTTTAGCTTCCGGTACCAGTGTATCAAGGTTTCCGCGTTCGCTGTTATCTCCGGCTTGTACCGGTGTGGTGAACAGCAATGCCGCCGCGATGGCCCCGTAAAAGTATTTTTGCTTCATCTTCTGAACCTTTCCTTTTTTGAACATGCCTGCCGAACAGTCAGCAATTATGAATTCGACCGGCGGTCATTATTATTTGGACGAGACTCTGAAAAACTGCCTGCAATGGAGTCCGATAAACCGGAATCTGCTTTCGGGAAAGTACGTTCATTTGTGTCTTTTCATTCCTCCTTTTTTTCGACTGTTTTGTAAAAAATGAGAGAATAGGCATTTCACACTATGCAAAATACAATACTGTTAAAAAATCAGCATTTCAAATTTGTTCAGGAATATAGTTATGATGATTTCAATATTTTTATTATTGTACTTCTTTATCATTTTACTCCTCAACATTGATTCATTGGAATGTAATAATTTCCTGCCGCAACAATATTATAGTATGAACGCGGAGGCATTCAAGCAGCTTACCGCACGAACTATTTAATTACAGTTTCAATGAAGGCGCTGCCCAGCACCAGACGGTCATCGTAGAAGGCGGCCAGCTGGCCGGGGGCGGGGGCGGATACTGGTGATTTGAAAGTCACTAAGGTTTTATCGCCGCCATGTTTGGTCACATGCGCAGGAACCGGCGTTTGATTGTAACGGATCTGGGCTTCACAGTCAAACTCTTCCGGCATGTCCATCAGCCAGTTGGGTTTGCCGGTTTCCAGGCATACGGCTTTCAGGTGGTCAGGGTCGGTGGTTAAAATTATCCGGTTATGTTCAGCGTCAATCGCTTTCACATAAGCCGGGCTGCCCAGCGCGATGCCGAGGCCTTTGCGCTGTCCTATGGTGTAGTTATGAATGCCGTCATGATGTCCGACGACTTTGCCGTCTTCGGTGACGACTTCCCCGGCGGGCATTTCCGCGTCAAAATATTCCGCCAGCGTCCGTGAGAAATTCTCGCCTTTATAGCCGAAACAGGCATCCTGGCTTTCAGCTTTCCAGGCATTGCTCAGGCCTAGCGACGCGGCTTTTTCCCTGACCTGCGGTTTGGTCATACTGCCGAGCGGAAAACGGCAGAATGACAGTTGCTGCCGCGTCAGCATGGCCAGAAAATAAACCTGGTCTTTTTCGTCATCGGCGGCATGGCGCAGATGCACCTGGCCGTCGGGGCAGCGTTCCAGCTCAGCGTAATGCCCGGTGATGAGACCTTCCGCGCCGAGTCCGGCAGCGTATTCGGCCAGCGCGCCGAATTTCAGGTGGAAGTTGCACATTACGCAGGGATTCGGGGTGCGTCCGATGCGGTATTCATTCCAGGCGTAAGTAAGGACGTCACGGGCAAAATTCTCTTTGAGATCGAGGAAATAATGGGGTATGCCGAGTTTGGCCGCCGCCAGCCTGGCGTGGATGAAGTCATCCGCCCCGCAGCAG
>CAIMFA010000218.1 GCA_903840185.1 uncultured Lentisphaeria bacterium
CAATATAATTTCATTGCCAGTCAGGCAAAAAGTAATTCCGATTATCCACATACTTAACAACAGCTTTCTCATAACCTAATAATTCCCTTGATTATTTTTAAAGTCAACAGGCATGTAATTTTAATATCTGATCCGCAAAGCAAGAAGACCGGCCAGGCTGTATCTTTGCATAAAGTTGAAAAGACCGTCTTCGAAGCCGGTTTACGTTTCTGAAGACTATTTGTTATAGACGTTCCAGTACTCATGGCCAGGCTTGTCAAGCTGTTCTCCGGCAATGGTATAGAAATTTCTTTCCCTGATTTTAGTAAATCCGGCGGCATGACCGTCAATGAATAGCAAGTTGCAGGAACCGCTGGAATATATGCTTTGGGCTCCGTGACGACCAAACAAAATTCCGCTCCCGGCACGGTTTGTTGGTCCTATAGTATAGAATCCCCAATTTTCTTTACCCGTTAAAGTACTTCTGGAGTCGCCCAGCAGAATCTTTTGTGACGGATTTATTGCGCGTGCAGCACGTAACGTGGGATAATTTACACTTGCACTTATCGCCTGCCCGTAGTCAGTACCGGTAGCTCCTGTTTTCCAGCCATTACCGCCAACATTGAGAAAGTTGTACCCGTAAGCAATAAATTTAGCCGGAATAGAAGTCGGCTTATCCCGTTCTGCCGGAGCATTGGCCAATGTAATGGCGGAATCAGCGCGACTGTACCATTCATGCATGAGATTTTCATCCGGGCAATAACAAATTCTATAATTAGTCAGATATTTTCTCATGTTATAAGTCCAGGTGTAGTTGCCGCCGATACCCATTGAGTACGGCGGGAAGAAATCACCGCTGTCGGAAAGGTAAAGACTGAAAGTTGTACTCCACTGTCTGAGATTGGAAACACAGCTGATATTTCGCGCTGATGAACGGGCCTTGCTCAGCGCCGGCAGCAGCATTGAGGCCAAAATCGCGATGATTGCGATCACAACCAGGAGCTCTATAAGTGTAAAATTTCTTTCATGCCGACCATTCATTTTTTTCGCCTTTTTCATTTTCCTGCCTTCTAAAATTTATGTTTTTAAAATACATGATATCGCTATTTAATCTTATTTTTGCGGGTTTTGCCGGCATCCTTAATTAAGTGTTCGCCTGGCGGCGCTGTAGTCGCGCCTTCATGTAACTTCGGTCTGACCAGAATGGTCACGTTGTCAACCATTTTTCCGTCGATAATATCCAGCAGCAGCCTGGCGGCCTGGGCACAGACGTCATGGAACCGGTCATTAACAGCCGTCCAGATAAAATCATCCTGCTGAATAGCAAAATCATTGCAGGTCGTGATAATGCTGACATCCGCGGGAACGCTCAGCCCGAGATACTGAAGTGCGTTCATCGTGGCCTGGCTCTTGACCGTATCGCAGCAGATTAAAGCGGTCGGCGGCGTGGTATAGTTCATCAACTCTGTGATGCGCTGAGTATAATCCGGAATCGTATTTTCCATGGGCAAGATACCGTTCTTGCGCTGCCGCTGCCACAAGGCGCTCCAGGAGATATCCGGTTGAATGCCGAAAAGTTCCAGCGCTTTCTTATATCCCTGATATCTTTCAATGTGCTGCAAACCTTCGATATAATCAGTGACGAATCCGATGCGGCGATGACCAAGTTCATATAAATGTCTGACCGCCTGGAAAGCGATATTCTCATTATCGTTTTTAACCCAGTTGCATTCGTAGCGGGGATTGTAATGCTGAATGCCCACATGGGGGAACTTCCGTATGTACTTATTATAAAACTCTTCCGGCACTCGTCCATGGAAGATAATTCCGTCGATATTCTCCCGCAGCAGGCACGGCGGCGGGGTATTGTCGATATCCACATTCGCCACCAGCAGATTGTAACCAACTTTGTCTATAACCCCGCTGATTCCTTTGACGATCGGCATATAGGTGTCATAGCTATGCAGCGTATCCGGAGATAAAGTATTGGAGAATGACAGAAAGACAATCTGTCTGGTAAGTTTGGCGGAATCAGTTTCCCTGAATTCGAAATCATATCCCAGGTTTTTAGCCACTTCAATGATCCGCCGCTGATTCGGCGTCTTCAGCGAACCGGGATTGCGCAACGTCCTCGATACGGTGGCCATTGACACGCCAGCCTTGTCTGCGATTAAAGAAATGTTTGCCATATCGTTTCGTCCGAGTTGTTTTGCGTTAGTTTAAGGATACATGACTGCCGTGAAAATGTCAATAGTTATGCATGCAAAATATGCAAATAAATATGAAAATAATGAAAAACAAGCAGTAAAAAACGGGTATATGGAATTAGGCATAACAATACAAGAAGAAGGCTTTGCGCGTATTGTTCACAGTCATTCGCGGCTGAATACCGGCACGAAACCAATGCATTTTCTGGTAATAGGGGTTGTGCTGTAATATTGCAGCACAACTTTTTGTAGTAGACTATTCCACAATGTTTATTGAATAGGGCGGCAGGGTCGTATTTTCGAAACTACGGGGAACTATCTCGCGGACTTCGCCGGGTTTGTCGCCATAAGTCCAATATTTCAGAATGGAGGTGAGAGCGACGTTGTCGGCGAAAAGCGAAAGACGCCTGGCGGTGCCTTTTGCTGGAAAATTGAACGCGTTCGGGGTGGAATTTACGACGAAATATCTTACGCCGGACTTACTATCTGCGCGCAGACAGTGGATTCCACTTGGAAGAATAGTTGAGTCAGGTGTCAAGGTCGCATCTTTTGTAAACTGAATGAAGAGTTTGACTGCCTCTGAGACCGGAGTGCCGATGAATCTTTTTCCGACGGCGTCGATGAACACTGTCTGACAGCCCCACTGGCTTAGCGGCTTGCCCAGTTCCCTGCTGACGTAGGACGCATGCATGAACGTATGCAGCGTTGAACCCTCCACTCGGGGATGTGAATAGATCGCCATCATATCCTTGGCGGTGGCGATGGCGGCGGCCATCGAATTGATCAGCTCATTGCGGCTGCCATTGCCGATTTCATCAGATTGCGTGCCCCATTCGCTAATATAAAACTTTGAACCGGCGAAACCATACTTGTCAAGAAGAGCCTCCATGCAGTCAAGCGACCTGTAGATGTTGCGGACGCTGTAATCCTCAAGATGGTTCTGCATTAATTCGTTGACTTTGTCGTGCAGGAACGGGTAAAGATGGGGTGCGAAACAGTCTATCTGCCCGTTCATTCCAAGCGCCTTGAGTCCGGCCAGCAAATCCTTGCTCCAGACCACGGCGTGGACTCCTTCCGGATTGGACGAATAGGCGGCCAGTTCGCCAAGACAGACGATTACTTTGGCTTTCGGAAGTTTTGAACGCAGCATTTTAACGTGGGCAGCCACGGTTTCGGCATATTCGCGACCCGGCATGTCCCAGCGTTCATTGTCCATCTCCCAGTAGGCGATAGTATCCTCATAACCGTTCTTGATAATGTAGTCCACCAGTGTCGCGTTGTTCTGCACTATCGCGTCAAGATTGGCCTGACTGAATTCCCCGCCGTCTAGCGGATTCTGGCGTTTCATCTTGTCTTCCGGCATGGTCTTGATGTAAACAAAGTCTCTGCCGTTGAACATGGAATGGCAGTTGAACAGCAGTATCAGTTTGAGTCCCATCCGCTTATAGTTTTCGAGTATCGTCTGGTAGCTTAGCATGAGATCCGGTTTGCCATATTTGTAGAACCATTTCTCTATAGTGCCGTAATTGCCGCCTTTCCGGCCGAGAACCGGATACCAGTCTTTAGCCTGGTACGGCCAGAAGTAAAAGCTGATTTCAAGTCCGTACGGGTAACGGGCAATTCCGCCGAATTGTTCTATCAAGGCAGCATAGCCGTCCTGTTTAAGCGCGGCTTCGCCGCCGTCACCGCCCCGGTAGTTGCCGGCAACAGAGAACGCGGTTTTTGCCAGAGTTTTGGCCGTCTTCAGGAAGACCTGGTCAGGAATTTCTTTGGCATCAGGCGGATTCTTTTTGTAGTCGTTCTCCCTGACAGGAGCAAGCGCGATTTTCAACAGCGCTTCACCGGTTGCGCCAAGCCCTTCTGGCACCAGCGAGACCGCCAGGATTCCGACTACCGGATCAGCTTCGGCGGAAATGAAACTCAGTGAGCGCACAATCTTGTCCGGGTTCGGATTTACCCATCTGTAGCCGTAGATGCCGACAGTGCCGTTTGCGCTTTTGTCGCTTTTAATTTTCAGGAAGAGGCTGGCGCCGGGATCGCTGAGCTCTTTCATTCCCCACCAGTCGGAGATTTGTGCATCAACCTTGACAGGAATGTCGACGGAGGTTCCGTCGCTGTAACTTACCCGGTAGGTGGCGGCAAGACCGGTAGCTTTGGATGCCCAGGCGGCGGAATGCAGAAAAATCAATGATGCCGCTTTCCGGTTTATTGCAACCGGCCCCAGTTCTTTCGGGAAAAAGGCCTTGTTTTTTGAGTAGAGCATCAGACAGCTTTTACCGTTGTTTGATACCGGATCAATGATGTCAAACGGTATGGCGCGCAAGTTCTGGCGTCCGGTGACGATATGACGGAGGTCGTTTGCCCCCTGATCCGCCCAGCCGCCTTGCTTGTCGCCATCGATTTCATCCTTGAAGCCCATGTTCGCCAGAGGCCGCAGATTCAGTGGAATTATCTTGTCCAGCAAAGCAATATCCGGAGTGGAGGACAGAAGCTCAATCGAAAGCGAGCCACGCCCGTCATTGCAGTTCATGCACTGCGCGGCAAGATAAGCCTTGTTCCATATTTCTTTTGACAGCCCGGACGGAAAACTTTCCGAGTATGGACTTCCGGCGATAGAGGCGCTGATGCGGTCTTCCGTGAATTTCAAAGTCAGATCAAAGGTGTCGCTTTTGAGCGGAACCTGCACTCCCGGCCATTGACCGTAATTGACGATATTGCCGTGGGAGTCGCCGCGGGTGCGTTCATTACTGCCGTTGGCCTCTTTTCTGGCCAGAGACGCATATACACCGCCTTTGGCACTGTTGACGGTTAAAGCAATCCCGGCAAAGGCGTCGGATGCCTGAATACTGCCGGCTTTGCAGTCCGGAGTCAAGCCTATCCAGACCGTGGTATCGCCGTTTCCGCCTTTTGCCGTAGTTTTTACTGTAATTCGCAGCGATATGGTGAATCCTTCCCTAGTCCAGAACACTACAGGACTGCGTCCGTAAGCCAGAGTATTGCCCCAGTTCTTATCCGGCGGAGTCAGTATCAATCTGCCGTTGCTGAACACGATTTTCTTGTCAGGTGACGACTGCTCCCATATGCTTGAGTTCTCATCAGCGCCCCGGGTGATTGTGCATCCAGGCCAGAAGAAACATGCGAGTGCAAGCAGACAAAAACGGTTAGATAATCTTTTGCGGTTTATCATAAAAATCCTTATAAAAAGGGACTGAAGTTTCAGCGTTATTTGATAGTTGAGTATTGCGGAAACATCAGCATCATATCGGCATCGCTGTACGCATAAGCCCCGTACTTCAAACCGCTTGCATGTCCGTCCAGAAAAGCCGCCGGAATAGTGCTCAGGTCATGTCTGGGTGAAATCACGACATAACATCCGGCCAGCCAGTGGGCGCGGTTCCAGAATGTTAAAGGAGTGTTCGCCCCGATAGACGGATTATTGGTAGCTATAAAAGCGTCAAGGAACATTACCCGGTTCGATATGTTTTTGTAACGATGAATCTTCGGTAACGGCACTCCCTGCGGCGTGGAATTGTCGGCGAACCCGAACCCGAGCACATTCGTCGCCATGCCGTAGGAACTGGTCGTTACTGCGCCGGTTTCATTGGGCTGTTTCTGATAGTTGGTCGGAGCAGGAACCAGGTCTCTGCCGGTGGACGGGCAGAAGAGAATACTTTTATTAATGCTCAGTCCCGGTTTCCAGAAGATGCTGGCGGTGATATATCCGCCCAGCAGCAGTTTGTCATAAGTTGTGCTCTGTCCGTTGATGGGAGGATTTCTGTAATTTCCGGCCGGCAGATAACCGTTGAAGTCATTGGAATACACAGTGACATATCCGGCCAGTTGTTTCTGATTATTGAAGCATTGCGCTTTTCTGGCTTTTTCACGCGCCTTGCTTAAGGCCGGCAGCAGCATTGAGGCCAAAATCGCGATGATGGCGATCACGACCAGGAGTTCGACGAGTGTGAAAAATTTACTGCATTTGCAAGGACGGCTGTGGCTGACGGTCCCGGTGTTGCTTTCATAAAGTTTTTTGTTCATTTTCTCAGTCCCCCCGTTGTTAGGTTTATTGTATTTTTCAAAAACCATATCAATATATAAAGTTCCGGTCCAGCCGTAATCGTGAAATGCCTGAAAGTATGTATCCGGCACATTTTTACGTTTACGCAGCAGACCAGGCGGCTCCACTTCCATACGGTCATCAAAGAATTCAAACAATGTGCCGAACTTCAGATATGTCCGTTCGGTTTCATGCATTGTTTTATCCAGCAGCAATTCCGCCTCCTCCCTGTATCCGTACCGGCGCAATCCATAAGCAATCAACCAGTTAATATTGATCCACACCGGGCCGCGCCACATATCTTTTGAATAATATTCGCCGCAGTTGCGGGCTATCGATGCCACCGGCAGCGGCGTGGCGAAAGTTTCCGGATTGTTCAGATGGGCTGCCAGCCTGGCGGCCTGTTCCTCGCTGGCGGCACCGCAGATCAGCGGCAGAAACCCTGAACTTGCCAGAATCGGCGACTGCTGCTGAAGTTGAAGATCATAGTCAACATAAAATCCTTCAGCATCGTTCCACAGCCGTTTATTGATTTTACGGCAGATGGTTTCATGGCGCTTCTGCCATATATGCTGCTCCGCCGGATTGCAGATAGCCGCAATTTTCGCCATGATTTCAAATTCCAGCGCGATAAACGCGTTGAAGTCAGCGGCGTCCAGCTGGTGCGCGCAGTCAAACCGGGGCGAGTTATCCATGCCGCTTTCGCCGCTCCGGCAATCGACATGCTCTTCGATATACCATTCAAGCAGACCGAAACCGTCGCTGTCGCGGTTGCTTATATCCCACTCCAGATAAGCTTTTAATTGAGGATACACCTTAGCCAGCCAGTCCGGGCGGCTGTCTGCTTCGTTGACCAGCCAGACGCCAAGAGCTATAACCGGGGGCTGAGTAATATTGGATACGCCGTCAGGAGACATCATATGAGCGATAAAACCGTCTTCGCGCTGCATATTCAGGACCGCGTCAATCGCTTCGCGGGCCATCCCGTCATTAATATGACGGAGGCCGATTGCGTGAAAAACAGAATCCCACAACCACATCCGGCGGTGCGGCCAGCGGTCGGGGGTTGTCCAGTGCTGTTTGATTAAACCTTCCGGCGCGCATATCTGTGTTTTTAGTTGAGAAAAGGCTTTGTACAGTGTTTTTTCCGCGGCTTCCGGCAAATTTTCCGGACATGGAAAGCTGAGCAATTCCTGCCGCCGTGCCGCAATCAGTTCCCTGACCGGCAATTGCAGATGCGCCGGATTGAAAAATTGACTGACCCCGACCAGTGTACGATTACCCGATTGAAGAACGGTTACCGCCGCACCCGATTCCACGCGGACATGGCCTTCCATCAGCAGGTGCCAGGCGTCAAGCAGTACGCCGCAGGCTGAACGGAGCTGAAAGAAGTCGCCGGCCAGCATCAGAGCTGTGTCGTGCAGATCGGATGGTTCAACATAAATCCGTCCACCTGCTTCCGGGAGCTTGATTTCAAATCCGGCCAGGGCAAAGGCGGTCCGCAGCACCAGCCCGTGTTCGAAATCGGTTTGCCCGTCTAAACCGGAATATGCAATTATTTGTCCCGGGCCCCAGATATTAAGAATGTGCTTCGTCATTATCATAATCCTTAAGCTTTTGGAGCCGTAAAGAAATAACCTTTACATTTTCGCGCTTCTCCCGAATGCCTTTGTGCTTGCCGGCTCGTTACATACCTTCAGGTATGCGCCTTCCCGGCAATTCCCAAAATCTCTTCGGGATATTTCGCGAGACTTGTCAAGTTAATTTCCTGACAGCTCCTTACTGTTTATTTATATTATATATGCAGAAAACTATTGACGCAACAGGGAAGCAACGCTATAATATGTGATATTCATTCAAAAATATTATATTTTTAAAACAGCGCGGACAAAAAAATGCCAATACCCAGACACGTTAGAAATGTATCATTGACCACTATAGACGGGATTTCCAAGCTATGGCGGACCCCGATTGATCAGTACTATACCCGTGAAATGTATGTGGATACCAGACCGGAGCTGGCTCCGGCGCTGCCGCTGCGGCTGGACTTTGCCCATGAAGAGTATTGCTATAAGGATTATTACCGCAAACGTGAATTTTCCGAACTTTTTGCCATTGAACTGGTGCTGGAAGGTTCCATGTATTTTAAGCAGCGCGAGCACGAATACCGGGTCATGCCCGGAGAAGTATTTTTTGTGCTGCCGGATCAGAATATGGAATTTGCCACCGGCCCGGAAAACCACTGCCACCGGCTGGCCTGCTGCTTCAGCGGACACGCCCTGGGATGCCTGCTCGACAGTACCGGCCTGATCGAACGGGATGTTGTGATTCCCCGTGATTTCAAAACCGTGGAAGCGTTGATGCGCAAATGCATCAGCGAGCTCCGCGACAAAAGCCCGGGATTCCGGCACCGGGCGTCTGTAGCGGGCTATGAAATTATACTGGAACTGGGGGCCAGTGTCGAACGATCCGACAAATCAGTTTTACTGGCTAAGGCGGTTGATCTGCTGGAGCACCATCTGGCACAAAAGATAACTCTGCCCAAATTAGCCTCGGCGCTGGGTTCAAATCCCACCTCATTGCATCGTGCGTTTCATGAAAAATTCGGCATGTCGCCGATCAACTATTTCATCAAACTTAAAATTGAGGCGGCGAAATCTCTGCTGCTGAATACTTCATTGCCCATCCAGGATATAGCCGAACGCACCGGCTACTCCAATCAGTTGTATTTCTCCGCGGAATTCCATAAACGGGCCGGTCTTTCCCCGCGCGAGTTCCGCACGCGGAACCGGACAATTAAAAGCATTCTTTAGTCTGAACGACGCAGCCGCGAAAGTCAATCCGGCTTGGAAATTATAAAGTTGACAACTCGATTAAATCTCCTTGTTTTCCGCATCTTCCGGATATATATTTTAAGGCTTTTCATTTGAAATTAATATTCCATAAAAGGATTTTAAAATGGCTAAAACAACTGATATCCGCCCTGTTTCAGCGGAGCTGTATTTCCTTCACGCAATGATGCGGGTTCCGTTGAAGTTCGGTTCTGAAACCTTGAATTCAGTTACTTGCGGCAGGGCTATGCTGGTCGTCAGGGACGCCGCCGGCCGGACTGCTTCCGGCTGGGGTGAAACTCCGCTTAGCGTCGGCTGGGTATGGCCGAGCAGCCTGTCATTTGAATACCGCGAGAAAGCCATGATGGACTTCTGCGTGAAACTGGCGGCGGCCTGGGCCGGATTTGATGTATACGGGCATCCGATGGAAGTCGGCCACGCCTTTATTGAGAAACAACTGCCGGGGCTGCTGGAAGAGTTCAACCGCACCCTGGAAGCGCCGATGCCGCACCTCGGCGCGCTGGTCTGCTGTTCGCTGTTCGACATTGCGCTTCATGACGCCTACGGCAAACTGCTCGGCAAGCCGGTTTACGAGACTTACACCGGCGAATACATGTCGCATGACCTGAGCCATTATCTTACTCCGGCTGAAGGCGCGGCGGTCTCTTTCAAAGGGCTCTATCCCTGCGACTTTTTCGTTAAAAATGTGCCGTCGAAAATGCCGGTCTGGCATCTGGTCGGCGGCAAGGATTTCATCGCGGTCTCCGAACTGTCCGACAAAGATCCGAAGGACGGCTATCCGGTGCTGCTGGACGACTGGATCATGGTGGACGGGCTGAACTGCCTGAAAGTCAAACTGCGCGGCAATGATCAGGCCTGGGATTACCAGCGGCTGGTGGACATCGGCCGGATCGCGATTAAACATGACGTTGACTGGCTGACCACCGACTTCAACTGCATGGTGACCAATCCCGCCTATGTCAATGAAATTCTCGACCGGCTGGTCGAGGAGGAACCGCAGATTTACGGCAAGATTCTCTATGTTGAACAGCCGTTCCCGTATGAACTTGAGGAAAACCAGATCGATGTGCACAGTGTTTCCGCCCGCAAGCCGCTGTTCATGGACGAAAGCGCCCACGACTGGCATCTGGTCAAGCTCGGCCGTTCGCTCGGCTGGACCGGCGTCGCGCTGAAGACCTGCAAAACCCAGACCGGCGCGCTGCTCAGCATGTGCTGGGCCAAATCTCACGGCATGACCCTGATGGTTCAGGATTTGACCAACCCGATGCTGGCAATCGCGCCGCATGTCCTGCTGGCGGCTCACGCCGGAACCATCATGGGCGTGGAATGCAACGCCATGCAGTTCTATCCGGACGCCTCGCTCCCCGAAGAAAAAGTGCATCCGGGACTGTATAAGCGCCGTAACGGAGTAGTTGATCTTTCGACCTTGAAAGGTCCCGGTTTCGGCTACTGCCTGGATCAGATCCAGCGGACGCTTCCGGCTCCGGCTTTCAAATCATAAAATACTTTTGAAACAACCACACAACTATTTATAGATAAAAGGAATTAAATATGTACACTCTGGTTATTGTCAATCCCGGACACTTTCACGCCGGGCTCGTCCTGCGGGAAATGCATCCTGAAATCAGCAAAGACGTCTATATTTACTCCGATGCCGGCACTGATCTGGACAACTATATGAAACTGGTCCAGTCGTTCAACAACCGCGTCCAGAATCCGACCGCCTGGAATTTCCACGTTTACGCCGCGCCGGATTTCATGGAAAAAGCGGTTGCGGAAAAGAAAGGCGACATCGCCATTCTCGCCGGCAAAAACAACCTGAAAATCCACTATATCAAGCGCCTGCACGATGCCGGATACAGCGTGCTCAGCGATAAACCGCTCACCATCAACCGCGACGGGGTCAAAGTGCTCAAAGACGTGCTGTCCGGCAATCCGATCCTGATGGACATCATGACCGAACGGCACGAAATCACCTCTCTGCTGCAGCGCGACCTGGTCGAAAACAAAGCGCTGTTCGGCGGCTTCAGGATTGAAAAAGATTTTCCGTCGATCACTAAAGAAAGCGTTCACCACCTTTACAAGACTGTCAACGGCGCTCCGCTGGTCCGCCCCGGCTGGTACTTCGACGTTAATGTCCAGGGCGAAGGTATTGTCGATGTAACCACCCATCTGGTCGATCTTATTCAGTGGATGCTCTTCGGCGAAGCAGTCGTTGACGCGAAAGATGTCGAACTTTGCGCCGCCCGGCGCTGGAGCACCGATGTGCCGCTCGATAAATACTCGCTGGTCACCAGACTGGATAAATTCCCGGAAAGCCTCGCGGCGAACGTCTGCGGCGACACGCTGAAACTGTTCAGCAACGGCGAATTCTCCTACAAGATCAAAGGCATCCCGGTCAAACTGTCCGTCATCTGGGCGCTGCAGGCCCCCGAAGGCGGCGGCGACACTCATAAGTCGGTCATGAAAGGCACGGTTTCCGACCTGATTATTGATCAGGGCCCGCAGACCGGCAACAAACCCGAACTGTTCGTCCAGCCGCACGGCAGTGCCGACCAGTTTGAAACGGTCTTGAAACGCGCTGTCGCCGCGCTGAATTATAACGGACTGTCCGTGGTCAAAGACGGCAGCCGGTTCCGGATAGACATTCCGGCGGCGTTAAGGACCAGCCATGAAGAGCATTTTGCCGCCGTCCGCGACGAGTTTCTGGAAATCCTGGCCGGCGGCAAAGAGCCGGCGAATCTCCGCGCCAATCTGATCTCCAAGTATTCCCTGCTCTCCGACGCCAGAGAGCAGGCGCTGAAAAACAATTGAGGCAATAAAAAAACGACATCCGTCGAGTGACGGATGTCGCTTTTATTTTTAGGATTATTCCTCTTCGTAAAGCTGCCTTTCCGCATGATACTTGGCAATGATATCTGACTAAATCGGCGGTGACTTGTTATTAGCGGCAAAACTTCATTATAATGTCACTTGCCTAGCGTTTTCAGTTCTTTCTGGGCTAATTCATGTCCCTGTTCTGCGGCTTTCTGATACCATTTTGCGGCTTCGGCGAGGTCTTTGGTTACGCCGTCGCCGTTGGCATAGAAACTGCCGAGATTAAACTGAGCGTTCGCAACCCCTTGTTCCGCGGATTTGCGGGTCCATTTGGCGGCTTCGGTCATGTCTTTGGCTACGCCGTTGCCGGTTGCATAGCAGATGCCAAGATTGTGCTGTGCGAACGGATTGCCCTGTTCTGCGGCTTTCTGATACCATTTGACCGCTTCAGCCAGGTTATCAGCCACGCCTTCGCCGCTTTCATAGCAGGCCCCGAGCATGAACTGCGCGTTCGCATCCCCCTGTTCTGCGGCTTTCTGATACCATTTCACGGCTTCGGCCGGGTCTTTGGCTACGCCGCTGCCGCTGGTATAGCAGAATCCTAGATTATACTGCGCATCCGCATTGCCCTGTTCCGCGGCTTTGCGAAACCATTTAACCGCTTCATCAATATTCCCGGGGACGCCTTCGCCGAGAGCATAGCACAGTCCAAGATTCTTTTGCGCCACCGCCACGCCTTTTTCCGCGGCTTTCCGGTACCATTCAACGGCTTTCGCCGGATCTTTCTCCACGCCCTTGCCGATTTCATAACACAATCCGATGGCAAGCTGTCCGGTGGCATCCCCTTTTTCCGCGGCTTTGCGGTACCATTCAACGGCTTTCGCCTGGTCTTTCCCCACGCCCTTGCCGAATTCATAACATTTTCCGAGTTCATACTGTGATTTGGCATCTCCCTGCTCAGCCGCTTTGCGGCACTCTTCCGCGCCTGCGCCAAAAGCATAACCCGGGCAAAGACAAGCCGCCGTCAATACTAAAACTACCAGATTCTTACGCATTTTCTTTCTCCTTGAAAATTATTTAAAATATAAAGCCGGTCAGCCAAAGACGCTTAATACCAAAGCGGCGCAGGGTCGCCGCACTCCAAAGTCAGGCCGGAACGCCTGACAAAAAACTAGTTTCAGGAAAGCCGGTCCGACGACCGGCGCTCCCAGGTTTAACTTCATTCCCTTCATACTACTATCCGTCCTATTCTTGTTTTTTTTAGAAAGATTTTCATGCGGCCATTTTCATAAGTCTCTTATTATTAACACAAAGAATACTCAGAATTACTGAAGAGAATATCCGTCATTCTATCCGTGAAAAAAGTTCCGGAGGAGGGA
>CAIMFA010000219.1 GCA_903840185.1 uncultured Lentisphaeria bacterium
AGCGATTTCTGCCTGAGTCAGCATGGGCGGAAGAATGATCGTTGACGGTGCAACTGCCAACTCTTCTTCTTCTTCTTCTACTTCCTCGATGTATCCGTCTTCTTCCGGTTCCGGTTCGACAGGCATCGTGCGACCGAAGTTGGCCAAACGGCGACCAACGAGTCCAGCGACCATGTCGAGATCCGATTTTTCAATCGGGCCGGAGTTGGGAAGACGGTTGATTGTTTCGTCTATGATTGCGATTGTTTCCGCAATCATAGACGGGTCGAGGAAAGAAAGTCCGGCCATTTTTTCTTTCATGCTTTGGATAGGCCGAAGAGCCTTCCGTGTTATAGACAACCTACCAACATACGATTCCGTATAAGCGGTTTTAGCCGCCTGCCGGATTTCTTGGCACAGCTGTCCGAAAAGTCCGGATGCCTGCTCTGCCAGACCCTCGTTGCCGTGGTCCTCATCAGAAACAGACAATGCCTTCGGTGATTGGATCTTCACCGGGGCGAACGCAAAATTCATCGCCCTACTCACTTTTGAAGGTGAGTCAACTGCAGAGCGAATCATTCCTTCCCACTCTGGTGGATTCGCTAAAACCCACGCTTCAACCGCTCCCTCGTATCCACGGAGGAAATCGTCCTTTAAATCATCAAACTGACGTTTGAGGGTAAGGACGTCCTGGTTAAGAGAATCAGCACGGTCTTCGGGTACTGCATATCCGCGAAGAAAGCGGGTTCCGTTGGATATCAGAAGCCGTTCTGCGGACCTCTTAATCGCCTGAAACGGTGCAAGTTCCTTTGGGGAAATGAACCGTTTAGAACCGAGCGTACTGAGAGCTGCCGGCGGCAGCTTGGAAAGGTCGATGCCATTTGCAGCAAGATCCTCTGGCCGCAGCTTTTTGCTGCCCTGCGGGATGGTAATGTCCAATATGAAAACTACGAGGGCATCGATTACATTGATAATTGTGTTCGTATTCATTGTTTGCCTCCTCTGGCAATTAAAGTTGGTTAGTTGCACAGAGAGGACAGACTCCCGTATCGGGAGGTTTGTTTCTGTCCTCCCTGTGACGGGTAATGAATCGAATTAGAAGTCCCATTCCAGCGGTACGACTGCTGGTTGGGTACTCTGTTGTGGTGAAACCGGTGGAGCGGCCTTTAAAATGGTGATTGGCGGGCCAGTCGGTTTCGGTGGTTTATTTTCGGCGGCCTGTTTCATGGCAGACCCGAAAGATGCAGTGGCTTGTTTCTGCCGCTGCGACTCCCAATTGCCATGGCGGGAATCGTACTCGTCAACCTGCGTATAGCCTTTAGAAAGCTTTTCGCCGATGATTTTTTGAAGCGAGTTCATGTCTCCCATTTTTCCCGCGTGCTGGTTTACGGCTCCGATTTTACCCCAGAAGGTGTGAAGCTCTCCTCCTGAAGTGACTGAGCCAACCCAGTCTTTGCCGCCTGAATTGCTTGGGCACCGCATGTGTATTGCGTATGTGGTGCTGTTTGCGAGGTGATTGATTGCCATTGTCGGCCCCCTTATATTGCAGGCGCAGCAGGCGCAGGCACGTTGAAGTGTGTCTGTACCAGCTTGTGCAGCATTGAACGGACATGCCTATCAACACCGTTACCAAACGCCTTATCGAATGCGTGGTAGACGGGGCTTACGTCAGTTCTTGCTGCCGACAGGGTGAGCTTCTTGCCCCACCGGATGAGATCCCGAATGGAGATCGGACCGGGGCAAGAGCCCTGCATGTAAGAATTGCGGATGTCGGCAGCCACTTTAACCATGGCTGTTACGGCACCTGCATCCATATTCGACAGGTGAGATGTGAGAATTTTTTCTTCTACCGCAGGTTCCGGGTAGTTGAGAATCCACTTCTCAAATCGGTTCAGGGACGCCAAGTTTATTACCGACGTGCCTGTGTAAGAGTCGCCGCCATCACCGTCGCCACGGGTGTTACCAGTGGCAATTATCAGGAGCCTTTGAGCGGGGTTAACGACTGTCCCGTCCTCAAGGTAAAGCGGTTTCCTTTCCAGCATGCGGTGCAATGCAAGCACTGTTTCGGGAGTATTTGCCTCGATTTCGTCGAGGATTATCATTCCACCTTTTTCATAAACATCAACTATAGAACCGCGTACAAACTTGGTCGAGCCGTTTTCGAGATGTATTTTCCCGAAAA
>CAIMFA010000220.1 GCA_903840185.1 uncultured Lentisphaeria bacterium
ATGCAAAAAATATGATAAATCAGGACTTAGAGGTGTTAACGCAAAGAATGGAGGCACCGGATTAATAGATATTAAACTATGAGACGGCCAATACAAAGACCGGACGGGAATCTCTTATAATTCCCGGTAAATGATTCCGGGAAGCTTTATCCGCGTTGTCTGTACTCAGAAGGAAGATAACTGAAATGTTTAAAGAACTGACGAATGAAGTAGCCCTGGTGCTTAAAGCCGCAGTCCGAGGCGATTTCCTTTATCTGCTTGTCTGTATTGAGTAACTGATGGGCGCAGAGTTTCAAGCGCTGACGGATTAAATATTGTCCCAGCGGGATTCCAAAATGCCTGCTGAAAATACGGTTAAGGTGGCGCGGACTGACCCCGTACCTGAGGGCCAGTGAATCCAGGGTCAGATCACTGTTCAGGTGCTCATCGATATATGCCGAAATCATCTCAGGTAGGAGCTCCTTTGAATATAAACTGCCTTGCGGTAAAAAGAATTCCGCGAATGAAGCGCGAAAAAGCTCAAGCACCGTCATTTCCATGATATTGCCCAGGAACTCGGAGCGCAATGCCAGGTCATGCCCAAGCTCATTGTTCATGAGCCCCAACCACTTGAGGCTTTCACCGTTTTCCAGCAGATATGCCTTTGTACGCAAAATTTGATCAAAGCGCGAAAGCATGCCGCTTTTTTTAGAAACAATTCTTAACACGATTGAGAAAACAGTTGATTCTCCAGATGCCACACTGCGCGCGTGGGCAAGCTTTGCCGGAATTAGAAGCCATCCCGGCTTATCCGCATTCATGGAATTGACAAAATCGCCGCCATTACCAATGCTGTAATCCATTGTGCCGTCTACGACGTGCGCGAGCTCATAATATTCGTGATGATGCCAATCGGTGGAGAATGCACCGGAATTTGTAGTATAATGCGCGATTTGCAAATCCACAGTGAATTCCCCGCATTGAAACTGCCTTAACTCTTTTATTGCCAAAGCCAGTTTGCGGTTCAAATTCAAAATCAGCTTTTCATCGATATTTTCCATATTATGCCCTATACATCAGCCATCGTTTACCGTGCTGCCACGAAAAATGCAATTTTGTCCATATTGTGAAAGAGTTGTCCGTTTTGTGTAATTGCCGGATACTGCTTCATCCTGTAGAATATAAGACATAGAGATATTGGATTCAAATTAAGATTTAAATAAATTACACTGGAATACAAGTGAAAAAGGAGTTTTGGCAATGGCAGCAAAAATGGACGGCGATTGGCGGCATCTGGCAAACGGGTTGGAGATACCCACGCAATCCTACAGCGACCAGCCGTACCTTATTAAGACGGACGACGGCGCATGGCTGTGCTGCGTTACTACCGGAAACGGACATGAAGGCGCCCCCGGACAGCATGTCAGCACTATGCGCAGCATTGACTTCGGAAAGACCTGGAGCGCTCCAGTATCAGTCGAAGCTCCGGGGGATGTGGAAAATTCTTATGCAGTTATGCTGAAAGTTCCCCCCGCAGCCAATGCTTCGGGGGACAGTCCATCGGGCAGAATCTATATATTCTACAACCACAATACCGATAATGTCCGCGAAGTGAAATGCCACAACGGCAAAGACAGTTTCGAACGCGTCGACTCACTGGGGCACTTCGTTTATAAGTATAGTGACGATCATGGCAGGACATGGTCGGCGAAACGTTACGATATTCCGCTTCGTCTTTTCAAATGCGACCGGGAAAATATCTATGGCGGCAAGCTTTGCTTTTTCTGGAATGTCGGCAGACCGTTCACCCATACCGGCAACGCCTATGTGCCGTTGATCAAAGTCGGGCAGATGGGGGAAGGTTTTTTTCAGCAGTCGGAAGGCGTTTTACTGAAAAGTGACAACCTCTTTTCAGAGACGGATGCGGAGAAAATACGCTGGGAAACGCTGCCGGACGGCGATACAGGCCTGCGGACGCCACCCGGCGGCGGCCCTATTTCCGAGGAGCAGAGTTATGTGGAATTAAGCGACGGCTCATTTTATGTGAATTACCGTTCTATTGACGGCTATCCGGTGGAGAGTTACAGTCGTGACGGCGGCCATACGTGGAGCAGTCCGCAATACAAGCGTTATGCGGACGGTAGAATGATGAAAAACCCGCGCGCAGCCAATTTTGTGTGGAAGTGCAGGAACGGAAAGTATTTATACTGGTTCCACAATCACGGCGGAAACTTCATCCGGGAAATGTGGGATCACGATGCGGAAGGTAATGCGCTGAATATAAACAGCGGCAACCCCTACGACGACCGCAACCCGGTCTGGCTTAGCGGAGGAGTTGAAGCGGACTCCGCTGAAGGCAGAATCATCCAATGGAGTCAACCGGAAATCGTGCTTTACGACGATGACCCGTTTATCAGGATCAGCTATCCTGATTTATTGGAGGAAGACGGCAAATACTTCCTCAGCGAAACCCAGAAGGACATTGCCAGAGTCCATGAGATTCCTTCGGATTTTCTCAATAAAATTTGGGACAGCCTTGAAATAAGCATGGGAACTAAAACTGTTCCCGAAGAACAGGCAAATACATCTCTATTGCTGAATGTAAAAGACCCGATGGATGTCAATGCTCCGTTGCTGCCGGAATTTTCTATCCGCGATCATCAAATTCTTGACAATCGCGGAAAATCGGCACGTAACGGTTTTGCTCTTGAGCTGGTTGTTTCGCTCGATGAACTGAATGCCGGGAACATCATAGAAGGACGACGCGCCGACGGACGGGGAATCGCATTGAATATTACTTCAGGCGGCGGACTGGAATTAATCATGAATGATGGTTCCATGGAACAGCGGATGACCAGCGAACCATGTCTTAAAACCGGAGAGCCGATGCATATTGTAGTCAATGTTGACGGCGGCCCGCGCATTGTCAGTTTTATCGTCAATGGTCGATTCTGTGATGGCGGAGAATATCGCCAGTTCGGCTGGCAGCGCTTCAGCCCCTGCTTCAAACATGTAAACTGGCGTAAAACCTGGGAAACAGGAAAAGCGTTGAATGGCAAACTCCGCCGGCTAAAGGTTCATAACCGGGTAATCATGACCGCCGACGCGGTTAGGAACTGGATAGGATCATATGCGGAAAACAACGTCGAAATCTGGCGACAGGAATTAAAAATCAGCAATAAGCAGGCAATTCTGGAGAAAACATGCTGAGAAGTATAACTACAGGACTTGGTTTGATGCTGACTTTATTTGCAAAATCAGCGCTTGCAACCACGATTGCACTGCCGCCGTTTTTTTCCGAAAATATGGTTCTTCCATCAGACTGCCGCTTTATTCTGAAAGGTAAAGCTGAACCTCTCGATAACGTTGATTTATATCTTAACAATCAGTTGTTCCGTGGAGTTGCCAATTCAGACGGGCAATGGCAGATTGAGATTAATCCGCTCAGTTCGATAAAAAATATAAGGATGGAAATTAAATCCGCAAATGCCGGAACAAAAAGCATTAATCAGGTTTCTGCAGGGGAAGTCTGGCTTTGCGGCGGGCAGTCCAATATGGTTGTGCCGGTAAGTTACGCATCCGACGGCGGGAATGACGCCTTTTCCGATAGCGATGACATCCGTTTCTATATTAACGGAAAATGGATTAAGGTAGATAAAAATAATTATAAAAACATGCAGGCCGTTCCTTATTTTCTGGCAAGGGAGAGAAGCCGCTTGACCGGTAAAGTAATTGGAATAATAGTTGCGGCACAAGGCGGCACCGGGATAGAAGCCTGGATGCCGCAGGATGCGATGCCGGATTCAAAAACCGGCGAAAAAATGCGGGCGCTGGCCTCCGTGCCGGAGGTGATCGAGGCGGCCAAATTAGACGGCAGCGAAAAAATGCGCCCTTACGGTCAGCACCGTCTGGCAAAATGGGGGTTGGGCAGGGCCTATCCCTCGGAATTATATCAGAAGTATGTCTTGCCGATTGCCGGAATACCAGTAAATGGCATTGTCTGGTATCAGGGGGAAAGTAATGCTTACATGCCTATGGCCCAGGAATACGATCTATGGCTTAAAGGTCTTGTCAGTTCATGGCGCAAGCTTTTCTCCGACGTGCCGTTCATGATAGTAGAATTACCTAAATACGCAGAGAATCCCCAATGCCGGGATGCGCTGCGGTCTTCCCAGAAAAAATTTGTTGACAGTTCTGCGAATACATATTATATCCCGGCCTATGACCTCGGGGATGATCAAAATATTCATCCGGTCAGAAAGCGCGCCATGGGAAAACGCATCGCTGAATTTATTCAAAGCAGGAATATAAAAAATGAAAAGAATTGACTTAAAGAAACTTACCATCGGCTCATGGTGCCAGATCGGACATCCGGCTAATGCGGAAATCCTGGCGAAGTCCGGATTCGAATGGCTCGCGGCCGATTGCGAACACGGGGAATTCGAAGACGGCGATATCGGCAATTTCTGCCGGGCGGTGAAACAGTTCAACTGCACCCCGCTGGTAAGGGTAAAAGAAAATGCAGTCATGCCGATCCGCCGGGCGCTGGATCTCGGCGCAACCGGAGTGATTGTACCGCTGGTTAATACCGCCGCCGAAGCGGAACAGGCCGTGAGAGCAGCGAAATATCCGCCGGACGGCATCCGCGGTTTCGCCTGGCAGCGCGGCAACAACTGGGGTACGGATTTCGATGCCTATGCCAAAGAATTCAAACCCGTGGTGATAGTGATGATCGAAAGCCGGGCTGCGGTGGAAAATATTGACGCAATCATGGCGGTAGACGGAGTTGACGGCTGTTTTGTCGGGCCTTACGACATGAGCGGATCATACGGCATTCCCGGCCAGACCGGACACCAGACCATAAAAGATGCCTGCGGCAAAGTCGCGGAAGCCTGCAAAAAATGTGGTAAAGCGGCCGGACAGCACATCGTTGTCCCGACCCGGGAAAATATTCCCGCCGCTATAGCGCAGGGCTACACCTTTATTGCACTGGGTATGGATTCATATTTTCTGGGCAGCGGGGCTAGACAGACATTGGAGATGTTAAAATGATAAAAGTGATAGTTACAGAACAGGAATATAAGAAAGCCGCGCATGTTTTCGATAAAGCCGAAGGTTTCGAATGCATACCGGCTCCACCGGATGAATCCGGCCTGGCCGCGAAAATCCGTGAAACAGGAGCGAAATTCGCAATAATCGGCATAAATAAATATTGTCTTGAATTGTATGACGCCATACCGGCGGGAGGAGTCATCGCCCGCTTCGGCGTCGGCCATGACGGCGTGGATAAGGTTTTGGCGAAAAACAGGGGTATTCATTGCTGCAATACGCCGGGAGTTCTGGATGATTCAGTGGCGGAATGCGCCATCGGGTTAATGCTGTCCGCGGCAAGGCATCTTGCCGCATGCTCGGCAGACAACAAGGCAGGGAGATGGAATCCATGCCTGGGCATTGAACTCTCCGGAAAGACTCTCGCTGTCATCGGTTGCGGAAACATCGGAAGAAAAGTGGCGAAAATCGCAAAATACGGATTCGGCATGAAAGTCGTCGGATTCGATGTGGCAAAACCGGCAGACACCAGTGCCATTGAGGAAATAACTCTGGATTTTGCCGATGCAGTGAAAAATGCCGATTTTGTGTCGGTCCATATTCCTGACATTCCGAGTACCAGAGATTTCATCAACTTTGACCGGTTGAAAATGATGAAGCATTCAGCCATACTGATCAACACCGCGCGCGGCGGCATCCTGGACGAAAACGCACTGTACGACGCGCTGGAATCCGGCATTATCGCCGGAGCGGCGCTGGACGTATTCAAGGTCGAGCCATACTCGCCGCAAAATCCGGAAAAAGATTTGCGGACGCTTGACGGCATAATCATGACTCCGCATATCGGAAGCAGCACACATGAAGCCTGCGAACGCATGGCCAAAGCTGCATTAAGAAACATTGAACTCGCAACAAATGGGAAAATAAAGGAGATGAACCTGATCATTCAATAAAACAAATACGAAAGAATTACGACAAATGCATGTTTCGCCTCCTGTCAAACAAAATTCTGCAGTTGCGTCCGGCTGCAAAACCTATCACTGCGGTACTTTAACCTATACTAAAGCTGGATTATTTATCCTCTTCGCCTGGCTGCTGTGGGGAGATTTCTGTTTTACGATGATGGAGGCGGTAGTTCCGAGTATAATGCCGCTGAAAATGAAGGCTCTAGGATGTCCGAACTGGCTGATGGGAGCTATCCTGACAGCAGCTCCGGGCGTCATCAGCATGACGGTCGGTCCTTATGTAAGTTTTAAAAGCGACCGGTACCGCAGCCGCTGGGGCCGGCGTATTCCGTTTATTATCTGGTCGATGCCTTTCCTTTGCATCTGTCTTGCACTGCTCGGCTTCAGTGATGATTTATGCATATTATTGCGGAATAATTCCGAGTATCTGCGGCAGTATGCCCCGACATCCATTACAATCGCACTGGTAGCCTTCTTTCTGGTAATGTTCAAGCTCTTTGATATGTTTGTCAACTCGGTTTTCTGGTATTTGTTCAATGACGTCGTTCCGGTGCAGTTCCTGTCCCGGTTCATGGGCGCGTTCAGGATTGTCGGCACTGGCGCCAGCGCGTTGTATAACTGTTTCATCTTTAAATATGCCGGAACGCACATGCGGGAAATCCTGGTCGGAGCCTCCCTGCTGTATCTTATCGGTTTCGGCATGGCATGCCTGATGATCAAAGAAGGACAATATCCGCCGCCGAACGAGGAAGAGCGTAAAGCCTCAAAGGGATTGCGCGGAGTCATAACATTCTTCCAAGAATCGTTTTCCCACAAGTTCTACTGGTTCCGGTTCTTTCACACCTCATTTGCCGCTTTCGGTTATGCCATCAGCACATTTTCCATTTTCTTCAATCAGGAAATGGGGATGTCGCTGGCGCAGATCGGCTATATCGGCGCATTGTCTTCTGTTGTCCAGATGGCGGCGATGTATTTCATGGCAATTTTTGTTGACCGCTGGCATCCGATCCGCATCTGCACCTACGGCGCAATTTTCGGAGCGCTTGGCAGCGCTATGGCCATGGTGTGGATTTTTGTAACCATCCCCGGCACTTACTTCTTCTGGCTGAACATGGGAAACGCTTTCATCGGCGCTTTTATGGCCGCACTGGTCGGCGTCGCCGGACTGCCCTGCGAAATGCGGATTTTCCCAAAATCCAGATTCGGCCAATTCTGTTCGGCACAGGCGATGCTGCGTAATGGTTTTACAGTCGTCGCCGGAGTTCTTGCCGGCCTGTTTATAGATGCTGTCAAAATATTCTACGGCTCCGACTTCGCTTACCGGTTTATTTTCACATGGATGGCGGCATTTACCGGAATCAGCGCAGTATTCATGGTATATGCTTATCGTGAATGGTACAGGCTGGGGGGGGATAAGCATTTTCACCCGCCGGCGCCATGGAATCCAAGCGGCATGGAGGAAATGCCGGTGGTGTCTATCATCGGGCCGCAGACGAAATGGCTGAATGTCTTTTTTCTGCTTTTCGACTGGATCATGATATTGTCTACGGCGGTGGTGCCGGTGGTGATGTGCTGGATGTATGCACAGCATAAACTGCTGGCATTCAAATGGCACGGATTGTTAATTCTGCCGCTTGAAATCCTGGCTCTGATCCTCTGGCTGGTTTTGAAGTCATCAATGCGGCGGGATATCCATGCCGCCCAAAACGGGCTGCCGTTGAAAAACGGTATTCCGCATCACGGCATGCTGATTATATTCGCCTCAAAATTTCTGCTTGCCATCGGTATCTGGGTGTGTCAGGTGATTGTATGCGTTATGCTCGACATGCAGTACGGCTCCATTGTATTCAGTCTTGCAAACGCAATTACTAATTTTCTGTTGATTGGAACAATTTATCTGCTATGCAGAATTGAACGCGGCAACTCGGTTACAGTGGACGAAAAACCGGAAATTGAGTCAGAAACGCCGGAGATGCCGGTCGCCGCGTAACAGAATACCGGCTACGGCGCTATGCGCAGGCCGAAGAAATTCAGTTTTATATGGCATAACAATTTAATAATTCAGTTTGGATATTCCGCTTTTTGTCCGTTTTGCGAAACTTTTGTCCATTTTCAGAAACAGTTGTCCGTTTTGTGCAATTGACGCAAAGTAGTTTTAGTATTATAATTATAAATGAAGATTGGAAGATATTTAAAGAATAAGTATTTCAACAAATGGAGTTTATCATGAATCAAATTATGGTTTCAAAAGCAGCGGCTTCCTCTGAAGGCAGTCTTGATGTTCAAAAGATGAACAAACGAGCAATATCTGACCGCAAAAATTTCACACTCATTGAACTCCTGGTGGTGATCGCGATCATCGCGATTTTGGCCGGAATGCTGCTGCCGGCATTAAACAAAGCCAGGGAAACGGCCAAACAGGCATCCTGTTCCAGTAACCTGAAACAAATCGGACTGGGGTATATAGGCTATGCGGGAGACTACGCGGACTGGCTGGTGCCGCTGGAATACCAGATGAGTGCCTCCGGCCCATGGGACAATTCCTGCGGCTATTACTGGTACCGGACATTGCAGGTGCTGGGATATACCGGCAAGAAAGTTATTAAAATAGGCGGGATATTCCAGGTTGAAATGAATCCAAGAGGGGTGTTTGTCTGTCCGGCAGACAGAGCACCCAACCAGAAGAACCCGGCAACCTGCTTCAGCATAGCCGACTATTTCAGTTACGGGCCTAACGCAAGTATCGCGAATAGAGTCATGTACAAAGATATGCTTACAGCCACGCCGCAAAATCAGTTTCCAGCCAACGGGATGTATGGCTGGCTGACGATGGGACAAGTACAACGGCAGGCTAAAAAATCTTCCGGTTCTGTATTGGTCGGTGAAGCTTCCTCTGGTGGTTCAATCTGCGGCATTTTTAATCAAAGCAACTCACCGTATGATCCAATCAATCCGCAATACTCCGTCCGGGCGCTGCATGGCAAAAGCAGCAATTTCCTGTTCGTGGACGGGCATGTGGCCAACCGCAAATTTCCGTTAGGCACGCCAGGCGCGAGCAGTAACTTCCTGCGTCCGTATGTATACGAAACCGAATAACAGCTTGAACGTATGATATCTGGATGCCTCAGCAATTCGCTGCGGCATCACAGTTTGACTGCCGTTTATATCTCATTGTTCAGAGATTAGGAAAAAATCCGGCAGTCCCAACTGCAATTTTCGTCCAATCTCAATCAGCATTGATTTCAAACGGAGATGATAATGCACAAGATCGTATTGTGGCTGTTCCTGTTGATATTATCGGGCGTCGCGCCCGGAGCGGAAACCGCAGCGACAACTCCGCCGCTGCCTGCCGGAACGTATCCTGAATGGAATCTGGACAAGGCCTGGAGAATCTCTTCTCCCGCTCGTGAAGAGATTTGCATCAACGGTTTATGGCGATTCCATTCGGTTTCGGAAACAATCGCTTTCGAAGACTGCTTTGAGCATCCGTCCATGACAGACTGGAACACAATTAAAGTCTTCGCAGATCGTGGTAGCTGGCAGGTTACACAGGATAAGGATATAAAGAAATCAGGCTCAGGCGCACTCCGTCTCGACTTTAATTTAAAGCCCGGAAAAGACAAAGACCGTTCACAACTTTACCGCCGGATTCCGGTTGAACCGGACACTGTCTACATATTGACTGCCGACCTTCGCAGCGTTTTTATTGCCGATACCGCTCTAAAGGAAAACAAGCCGGAACGGGGAATGGACGACGAAGGTTCGCATGCTGACCGGAGCGCCCGCGGAGTCTATCTGATGATCCAGGATGGAGAACAGTGGACGGCTGATAAGCCGGTGATCAACTCCAACCTGATTGCCGCCAATAGCGAATGGGGGCAGGCGAAAATTAAATTCCGCACCGGCAAAGACATACGTTCAATCCGGGTCTATCTATGTACATCCGCACCGGCAATGATCCCTTTACAGGGGAAAATATGGATGGATAACCTGATATTGACCGCGCCCGTCAAAATTGTTCCGCCGGAAAAACTCGAATGGGGATATGTAAAGGTTCCGGAGAGCTGGAATCCGTCAGCCTTTATGAATGTTAATGATCCTGCTAAAAACAAGCGTAAATATGAAATCGATGATGCATGGTACGAGCGTGAAATCACTATTCCGTCCGGCTGGAATAACCGCCGCATCACTATCAGTTTTGACCGTATCGCCTCCGACGCGACATTGTTTTGCAACGGTCAACCGGCCGGACATGCAGGCTACCTGGGCGGCGAAATCGACATCACCCGGCTGGTCCATCCCGGGGATGTTGTCAAACTCGACGTTCTGGTCCGTGTCCAGTCCGCGCCCGACACTATCGGGATTCTGGCCGGTCGTCTGAAAGATTTGTGGAACGATCCGAACTATATGTTCCGCTGGCTCTACCGTATGCGTGATCGCGGGCTGTTAGGAGATGTGTTTCTGAAGTCAGAACCGCTGAATCCGCCGAAGCTGACGTCTTTTCTGATCGAAACCACGGTAAAAACCCGGCAGATTAAGGTGTATGCGCAGTTGGATAACAACGGAAACGGCGGTGCGCTGCAACTGCACTGTCTGATTAAGGATGGCGACCGCGTGGTAAAGGACTTCTCCGGCCAGGTGGCTGGCGGGGCAATATCGGCGGAGGCGTCCGCACTCTGGGCAGATCCGGTTTTGTGGGATGTCGGGACTCCGAAACTTTATACGATGACAGTGGAATTGCTGGATGGAACGAAACTGGCGGACTGTTCGCTGCCGCAGACTTTCGGTTTCCGGGAATTCGAGATCCGCGAACGTGATTTTTATCTCAACGGCATCAAACTTCATCTGTTTCCAGATATGCTTGACTCGCTGCCCGGCACCGGGTTGCAGACCCCGGAAATGCTCGAACGATGGATTGACCGCGCGATGCAGGATCACAAGAATTTCGTCTATATTGAAACCCTGGAAATCCCCGGAGGCAAGGGCTGGCTGCGGACTTTTCTGGAGATTGCCGACCGTAAAGGCATGCTGGTGGCGGTAACGCCGCAGCAGATTAATTTTTTCTGGGAGCAGTTCGACCGGCCTGAAATACGTATGGAATGGGAAAAAAATACCGCCACATTTGTCCGGAAATACTGGAACCACCCTTCGCTGGTCTTGTGGCGGATGAATATGAATATGGACCACTATAATCAGGATCAAAACCCTTTACTGCTGGACGGTTCGCTGGTTCCGGCGCCAGACTCCGAAAAAGGGCGCAAGGCGGTGGTGATGGACAAATCCAACGCTTTCGTCGAAAAGCTCGACCCGACCCGCAAAACCTACAACCACGCCAGCGCCAACTTCAGCAATATCTACAGCCTGAATAATTACCTCAACTGGCCGCAGCCGCAGGATTTGCGCGAGTGGCTCCGAATCTGGGCGGAAAAAGGGAGAAAGCCACTGATGATGGCGGAATTCGATCTGCCTTATGCCGGTTCGTTCGAAATCAACGATCAGACCTCATGGGGAGCCAACGAACCGGTGATGACTGAATATGCAGCGATCATGCTCGGAGAGGACAGCTATAAACTGGAACAGGAGGAATTTACCGAGTTCTGCGACCTGGCCTGGGACAGAAAAAACCGGAAATGGCTAAGTTGTCTCGAATACTTTGCCAACGCTTATCCGCCGTTGCTGGACGAGGTTGGCGCGGCTTATTTCCGGATCGTTTATCCGGCCTGGCGCACCTGGGGCATTTCCGGCGGCATGGTGGCCTGGGACGACCGGAAAATCCGAATGACGAAAAAACGTCCAGGCGGCATCGGCATGCGGCAGTACCCGCCCATGACAACCATAACCAGAAACGACTGGGGCAAGGCGCAGAAACCGGGTTATAATTCCGATTTCTTAATTTATCCGACCAATTCGAATCTCGACTACTTTCATTTCGATCATCCGCTCGAAAAAGAGTTTTTTGGTCAGCCGACCACGCGGGGACAGCTTGGGCCTGAATTGATCTGTCCGCTTTACGCCTATCTTGCCGGCCCGGGACGAGACTGGCCTGGTCAGGATCACACTTTTTACGCTGGAGAAAAAGTAGCAAAAAGTGCGGTGCTGATCAATGATCGGCGTTATCCGGTAGAATTTGCGGTAAACTGGCAGGCCGCGCTGGACGGTAGAATGATTGCATCCGGCCAGGGGCGGCAAACAGTCCCGCCTGCTGAAAACCGTCAGGTGGAACTGGAGTTCACCGTCCCCGCAGTCGCCGAAAAATGCCCGATTACAATTACCGCCGCGGTGACCGCGGACGGAAAGCCGGTTCCGGCAGCGCCGTTAACCATACTGGCTTATCCGCCGCGGAGTCCGCTTAACATCAAAACGGATGGCTGGTATCTTTGCGACCCGCCGGGAAAAACTGCGGCGGCGCTGCAACGCCTGGGTTTGACGCCGCAGCCTCTTCCTGCCGGTGCAGCTGTTCCTGATGACGCTGCCGTACTGCTCTTTGGCGCCGGCGCACTGGACAATGCTGCCGCCATGCGGTTGTTCAAAACCGCCGCTGATCGCGTTAAAGGCGGCATGCAGATGGTAATATTTGAACAGTCGGCAGTGACGCTGGAAAAGGGCTTCGGGCTGCGCAGTACTGTACGGGCTGCACGACAGGTATGGCTGCGCGACCGGCATAGTCCGGTCACCTCCAGCCTGGATAACGAAGAGTTGCGGGACTGGCGCGGATCAACCTCGCTGGAGCCGCCGGGTTATCTGCCGAAAGACGCCGATGAATCGCAGCGTTACCGCGGCGTCTGGCGTTGTTCATCCCGGGGCACGGTAAGCTCGGTACTGGTAGAAAAACCGCAGGCTGGGTCATTCCGTCCATTGCTGGACTGTGAATTCGACTTGCGTTATACACCGCTGTGGGAAGTTTTCGAAGATCGCGGACGGCTGCTCTTCTGCCAGCTGGATGTTTCCGGCCGCATTGGCGTTGATCCGGCCGTCGACCGGTTGATGACTAATCTGTTGCGCGACGTGTCCTGCTGGCTTCCGCATCCTGCCGCAACTGTGACCGTTATCGGTGAGGATGCAATGGCGTTGAGCGATCTGGCGGCGCTGAACATTAGCGCAAAGATCAATCCGGACGTCTGTCCCTCCAGCGGAGCCGGACATATTCTGGTGTTGACTCGCGGCGGGGATAAATGGCTTGATGCTCACGCATCGGAACTGGCAGCTTTTCTGCGGTCAGGCGGGCAAGCGGCAGCAGTCGGACTGAACTGTAAAATGGCAGCGCGGCTTGCGGAAATTGCCGGAGGTTTTGATGTTGAAACCGTCAAAAATCTTTCCATCAACCGGTTGAATCATGACGTGCCTGCCGTCTTTCGCGGAATCGGTCCGGCGGAAGTGCACTGGCGCGAGAAAAAAGAAATTGCCGTGGTTAAAACAGTAGCAGCCGGCGGATGGCGTTCTCCCACCGGAGTATTGGCCTGGATACCAGCCGGTAAAGGGGGGATAGTATGGACTTCTGTACTGCCTTCTGATTTCTCGCCGAAGCAGCGGCCTGACCTGGTTTTTACCCATGCAAATGTCAGCAGGCTGCTGGCGGTGATACTGACCAATCTTGGCGCCCCCGTCAGGTCAAGCTGGGCGGCGGAAGTCAATGCCAACTACTTCGACCTGCCGGTATCTTTGGAGAAAGAATGGAAGGCGGAACTGGACCCGAACAATCAGGGATTGACGAAAGGATGGCAGCAACCGCAGTTTAGCGACCGTTCCTGGCATAATGTCGGAGTGCCTGGTTATTTTGAAAATAAAGTTCCAGCCTGGGCAAAGTACGATGGAGTGATTTGGTATCGGACCACCTTCAAACTGGCATCATCTCTGCGTCAGGTACCGCTCGAATTTTTCGCCGGGGCAATTGATGACTTTGACGAGGTCTACGTTAACGGCGTCAAAGTGGGCTCGACCGATAAGTCTACGCCGAAGTGGTGGTCGGTTCCGCGTCATTATCCTCTGCCGGAAAATCTGCTCAAATTCGGCGATGACGAGAATTCGATTGCGGTTAAAATCACCGATAAATCCGAGTTCGGAGGTTTTATCGGAGCAGTGCAAATTCAGGCGGTGAATCAGAGCCGGACGCAGCATTATCTCGATCAGCGGGTACAGCGCGATGATCCATACGCTTATGGACGCTGGTAGATTCATAGTAGTTCATACGGTATTTCTTGTGCAGGGAAAAACATGGTCATGCTTCATCCGTTGCGCAGTGGCGATTTTTAGATCAGATTGAAGAAATCTGCGCACCTTCGTGAATGTCAGTCTGGCAAAATTGTAAGGGACAGCAGACTTGTTCCCCGGCAGTTTCTTCCCGCCGGACA
>CAIMFA010000221.1 GCA_903840185.1 uncultured Lentisphaeria bacterium
ATTATTAATTCCATGCAATAAACCCTATTGCAGTTTGCCTGTTTTTAAATTTCAGTTTATAAGGCCTCAATTTTTTAGTTGACAGAAAATTGAGGCCTTTCAATTTTACTCTTTTTTGCTGTTTTTTTAATTGCGGTATTGACAAATCTGATGCAATCTGTTATCATAGTAATTAGCAATTGTACATATTTGTACACTGCCGGAAAATAATTATGATTTTCATAGAATATAAACTAAAAAGCAAGGAGTAGATTAAAATGAGAAGAAATGGGCAAAAAGGTATTTTTACACTCATAGAACTGCTGGTAGTGATAGCTATTATAGGAATTCTCGCCTCAATGCTGCTGCCGGCGCTGAACAAAGCCCGTGAGGTATCAAGAAGCGCCAGCTGCAAAAACAATTTCAAGCAGCTGGGACTGGCAATGCATAACTACCTGTCCAGTTACAACGATATATTCGTCCCCGACAGCACTAATGGTGGAACAAAACGTTTTTGGCCGGGAGTGTTAGCCACAACCAAAGACATCACCAAAAAACAGATGACCTGTCCATCCCGCACACGTCTGGCTCCGACCAGTTCTTATTACCAGGATTTTTGGAACAATCCAACCTCAAGTCTCAACAATCTTGATGATGCAGGATGGCAGCAATGCGATTACGGCTACAATTTCTATTATCTGTCCTCTGACAGACCGAAAGGACCGTTCAAACTGACGCAGTGCCGCGCTTCTTCCAGAACTGTAATGTTCGTCGAATCCGCCAGACAGAACCGCGTTGCCGGAGACATGGGGCCTCTCGGTTATTTCAGAGTAAACAACTACTATTCAGTCATAGGGAACGGTTCGATCGCGTGGCCTGCGCATCAGAACAATACCGAATGCAATGCCGTTTTTGTTGACGGGCACGCGACCGGCGCGAAGGCTGTAAGCGGTAAAGGTGAAACTGCGGCGATGGATTTGTATGGCAATCCGGGCAGTGCGATTTACGGTCCCTGGGTTGATGCCACCACCTACCGCAACGACAACAGCAAGTGGGTCAGACATGACGGGGTCTTTTATTAAATTTAAATTAAGAGTATTTGAGACTGCCGCAATATAATATTTCTGTTAATCAGGCCTCAAGTATCTTACTTTGTGTAAAGATTGGGCCGCTTAATTTCCGGTATTTTTTGCTCTTTTTTTAATTGCGGCATTGACAAATCTGGTGCAATCTGTTATCATAGTAATCAGGATTTGTATATATTTGTTCACTTCGCGGAAAAATTATGAAATTGAGATGATAATATCCACAAAGGAAGGAGTATCCTAAAATGAAAAAAGACAAGCCGCAAAGTAATTTTACACTCATCGAGCTCCTCGTGGTCATAGCCATTATCGCTATTTTGGCAGCAATGCTGCTACCTGCACTGAGCAAGGCCAGAGGCACTGCCAGACAGGCAGCTTGCCAGAGCAATCTGAAGCAACTCGGGAATGCACTTGGCATGTATCTTAACGATAACCGCGAATGGATGCCGGCCGGACTAACAGCAGGGGGCAATAATCAGCCGGAAGTTCTGCTTATGACGTATACTAACAGCCCAAACGTTTCCGGGGTGCGCGGCTACTGGGGACAAGGCAAGCAGCCGAAGGGCATGGTCTTTCTGTGTCCAAGCGATACTTTACTGGATCAGGCATCACCATCAACTTTCATGGGATGGAATTTCTCTTATGCAGCCAATATACTCATCAACGACTGGTCACAGCGCGGCCTGGCCGGCACCCGCCCGAAAGGCTCGCAATACACATCCACATGGAAACTGTCCGAGTTCAGGAAACCAGACCAGTGCGCATATTTGACCGATGCCGGTTCTAATACTGCTGCCGGTTTTGGAACAGTAAAATCTCCTCTGGTCTATGTTCTATACGGCAGTGCTGCTCATCCGTCCGCATGGATGACTGGTTATAAAAACCATAACAACGGCGTTAATTTCCTTTATGCCAGCGGACGGGTTACTTACAGGCCTGTCAAGGGCCTTTACAGCCTGCCGCTGTGCAACACCGCAGAAGGCAAAATTTTCTGGCAGCCTGATGACAGGATATAATTTTTTTACAGCATGGTACAGATTGCGCAACATCCCGCTACGAGGAATCAATCCCCGCGGTCTCAAACTGTAAACAAGCCGGCGGCAGTAAAATACCGGAAGTTGAATGGTTGAAGATTTGGCGCGCCAAAAGCTTGAATTCATGTCAGTCTGTACTAAAATATCAGCTTGCGGTTCTTGTACTGGGAAAATTAACTGGAGAACAGAAATCATGACTGAAGCGATTCCTTCGTATTTAAAGATACGTCAATATGTATTCAGCTGCATAGCAAATGCAAAGCTCGAAGGCGGCACATCCAAGATCCACACCGAAGAGGAGCTTTGTGAGATTTTTGGAGTATGCCGTACAACCGTGAGAAAAGCGCTTAACCATTTCGTCGCTGAAGGATTGCTTGTCAGAAAACCGCGGCTTGGTACTTTTATCCGCCCTGAAATTATTGATGCTCTGAGCATCAGCTTTGAAAGAACATTGACTCTGGGACTGATTTATGGTGACGGAATGGCAACCTTCCTGGATGAGTATTTCCTGAGTCAGACAGTGGAAGTGTTTCAAAGCATGGTCAATGCCGGATGCCTGTGCCGGCAGATATATTTTGACGAAAACCCGGAAAGATCAGCTGCTCAGCTGAGCAGAAGCAAACTGGACGGCATAATCTGGATGTCCCCTGATAGAAGCCTTATTCCAATTTTTAAGTTATTCGAGTCTTTTAATATTCCGGTTGTAACTACTTTCCCGCTGTTCCTGAGCGATAACGTAAACAGCATAGAACTGGATTATTATAAATGCGGATACACCGTGGCTGAATATCTGCTGAAGCAAGGACATAATAAAATATTGTACATCAATAGAAACCCGCCGGACGTGAACGCGGTAAAGAAGGCCGGATGCATGGCTGCGTTTGCGGACTGCAAAGTCAAATGGAATGAGCATCTCTGGAATTGCACCCCCCAACCTCTTTCTGAACAGCAAGTCCGTTCCATCATCGGACATGCCGGAGATTTTACCGCGGTCAATTGCTATGCCGGATATGTTGGCACTGTAAAACATGAACTTGCCGGGCGGAAGGGAATTCAGATAATTCATAATACATGCAGCGCATCCGTCGCGGCAAACTGCGGATCGCCGGAAATTCTGCTGCCCACCGCGCAAGCCGGAAAAGCAGCCGTGGATATGCTGCTCAATATAATAAATAATAAGCCCACGGGCTCAGTCCACAAACTATTTCTCGAATCCAGGATTATTGAACCGGGTAAAATATAAAATCCTAAAGTTATTGCAATAAAGAATTCTCCAAGAGAGGACATGAAAAATGTATTTTGAGAAGAAGCTGTATGTATTTTTATCTGCCGCGCTGTGTTTAACCGCGGCCGCCAATGCGGTCTCACTCTCAGGGGAAATGCCGGTTTCAGGAAATGAAGCGGAATATTATACGCCTGGAATTATTAACCCGGCGGAAGGAACGGTCGAGCTTACCGCATTACCAACCCGCCCGGGGTCGGAATTTCAGAATGGCTGGTTTTTCGCGTTCAGTCTTACGCCGGGACAAATTATTAAAGGTAATAATCTGCTGGCGCTTTATACGGCGTCCGGCGAAAGCGGGATGTGCGGTTTTTCGGCAGTCGCCAGAATCGGCGATAAAACGTATTCAGTCATCAATAAAAATCAGGATTTTCTCAGACCGGGAGTGCCGGTAAATCTTGCATTGAGCTGGGGGAAAGCTGGATTGCTGATTTATGTTGATGGAAAACTCTATGCCAAAGGGCCTTATCCAAAAGACGGAATGCTCAGTCCGATGTCGGCATTCTTTAAAATAGGGACTGATTCTCCGTTCAATATCCAGGCTGCCAAAATATCGACAATTCAACTGAAGCAGGATAAACTCGCAGCGGATCCGGCAAAAGGTTTTGTCCAGACTCCTGATACCTCGTTTATGCTGCGCAAAGACAAACTCGCTGAATATTTTTCAACCGGTTATGCGGGAAAATCCTTTTCCGCTTTAATGCCCGCGTGGCGTCTGACAGCCGCAATGTCTCCAGCGGATGAAAAAGCGGCAATAACCCTGGCCGGGCTCAATCTCTCCTCCGTACCGGTAACATATAAAGTCACAATTGACGCAAAAGATTTTGAAGGCGCGGATGCAGGTTCAGTAAACCAGGACATAACATTACCCGCAACTAATAAATTTACCGAGCAGCAAATGCCGCTGCCGGTTAAAAAGAACGGATACTACAAACTCAATATCACGATTGCCAGTCCGGACGGACGGACCGCTGCCTGGAAAAGCACCTATATGATCTATCCGGCGGATGAGAAAAATGTCAAAGACGGAAAATTCGCCGGTTATATCGGACATAACATGCTGGAAAATCCGGCAGTGATGAACAAACTGGGAATCCGCTGGGGACGCGCCTGGAATGAAGGGGCGGACTATTTTCTCTGGTACAATATCGAGCCGCAGAAAGGCGTCTTCGACTGGACATACGCCGACAAAGCAGTTGCCAATGCCACTAAAAATGGAGTAAATATTCTCGGGGTCTTTGGTTATCCGCCGTTATGGGCTGCCGAAAATCCGCAGTACAAAACGGTTCCTCACGGTCAGGCTTACATGTCCGGACGCTGGAAACCGCGCAGCGTTGAAGAATGGAGCAATTATATTTATCAGACTGTATCACGATACAAAGGACAGGTAAAGTACTGGGAGATTTATAATGAAGTTGACTTTCATCCACCGGGGATACCTGCCTCTTTCTCCGGCTCCACCCAGGATTATTTCGAACTGCTCAAGGCGGCCTGGAATGCGGCAAAAAAGGCCGATCCTGAATGCAAAGTCCTGATCAGCGGATTCAGCACCGGCGCAGTTTGCGATTTGAATATGCCTTACGATCTCTTAAAGATGGGCGCCGCAAAATATATTGATATCTTCAGCATACATTCCTATCAGGGAATCTTAGGCGTTGACAAACTGCGGCAGGCGATCAATGCGGCGTCCCCGGGGATGCCGTTCTGGCAGACTGAACAGATGTGGCATGAAGCCACTCCGGCGAGACAGCCGGAACTTACTGCGGCAATCCAGTTCTGGTTTATCGAAAAACAGTTTGAGCGATATTTCAATTTCGGAGTAGGATTCTTCACAAGTCGCTACACCAATTCGCCTGAACCAGTGCTTCTGACACTGGCCGCGGTTCAAAATCATTTGCGGAAATGCGACTCATTCATCGGAACCATTCCGGATGCAAAAATAAAGGATTTTGATGTAAAACACAGCTTTAAACGCACTGACGGCAATTATTTTACCGCGATCGGCAAAAGTGATACGAAATCCGATTTGCAGCTGTCCGGCGATATTATCCGTGCCGAAGATATTTTTGGCCGTGAACTGCAAATTACCCGCAACGGCGCAACTTCCATCCTGCCGCAGTCTTCAATTGTATACATCGTCAGCAAAACCCCGCTGAAAATCGCTGACGCAAAATATATCGCCAAGGGGCTGGTCAGTAATCCCGGTTTTGAGGATATCTACGGAGATGCCATGGGCGGATTAAAAGGACTTATTGTCAATGACTGGAAGCTCAACGCTCAGGGTGGAGAAATTATTCTTGACACTAACGCTCATTCAGGCCGGTATGCTTTAAAACTCGCATCTTCATCCGGCCCCAAGGGTGCTCTGGCTTCTATCGAAACCAGAGACCTTGCCCCGGGAAAATACTTGATCTCCGCATGGATGAAGAGCGGTAAAGACAAACCCGGCAGTGCGGCTTTTGCAATGCTGGATATAAACTCCAAGCGTTATGTGTCAAAAAAGATTCCAGGCGTTACCCCGGATAAATATACTAAATATTCTGCTGAGTTTGAATTGAAGAGCCGTCCCGAAGGTATAGTCAAATTCTATATTGGCGCGGAACCGGACAACTCTATCCTCTGTGATGACGTTGATCTGATAAAGCTGCCCTGATTTTTAACAGCTGTTATTCAAAAAACAATATAAAGGAGTTGTTCAAAAATAAAGTTTACAAGTTTCGTAAAATATCCCGAGGTGATTTTGTGAATAGCCGGCGAGGCGCATACATGAAGGTATGTAACGAACCGGCAAACACAAAGGCATCCGGGAGGATCGCGAAAATGTAAAGGTTATTTTTGAACGGCTCCAAAGTAAATATAAAGAGGAAACGCTATGAGTAAAATGTTTGGATTATTTTGTGCCATGCTCTTTTTAACTGCAACCGCTAATGCGGCTTCAATTTCCGCGGATATGCCGGCCGGCGGCAATGAAGCGGAATTTTATGCGCCGGGAATCATCAATCCGGCGGAAGGCACGGTTGAACTTACCGCCGTGCCATCGCGCCCGGGCTCTGAATTTCAGAATGAATGGTATTTTGCGTTTGGTCTTACCCCTGGCCAGAGCCTCAAGCAAGGCAATAATACTTTACTGGGTATATATACTCCTTCCGGCGAAAATAAGATGACTGGTTTTTCAGCAGTAGCCCGCATCGGCAACAACAGGTATTCAGCTGAAAATAAGAATTCAGATTTCCTTAAACCGGGAATTCCGGTAAATATCGCCTTGACCTGGGGGAAGGCCGGATTGCTGCTTTATGTTGACGGTAAACTTTATACCAAAGGGCCCTTCCCTAAAGACGGCGTTCTTGGTCCGATGCCGGCGTTATTTAAATTAGGAACTGACTCACCGTTCAATGTCCGGGCGGCAAAAATATCGGTGCGCCAATTACCGCCGGAGATGCTTACGGCAACACCGGCTAAAAATTTCGCGCAAACCGGCGATACCTCATTTCTCTGGGGCAAGGAAAAAAACGCGGAGTATTTTGTCACCGCTTTCAGCAATAAAATCAGCCCGGTACTGATGCCGGTTTGGCGGCTGGCTGATTCCATGGCCCCCGCCGGTGAAAATGCGGCAATAACTCTGGCCGGTCTGAATCTTAGCGGAACTCCGGCAACATATAAGATCAGCATCTCTGCCAAAAATTTCGAAGGAGCATCCGCAGGAACGGCAAATCAGGAAATAACGCTGCCTCCGGCGGCAAAATTCATTGAACAACCGGCCGCATTACCGGTAAAATCAGCAGGCTTTTACAATCTTGATATAAAGATCACCGGACCGGACGGACATTCCGCAGACTGGAAAAGCACTTATATGCTTTATCCGGCGGAGGACAAAACGGTTCGCGATGGAAAATTCGCTGATTACATGGGGCATCACATGCTGGAGAGTCCGGAAGTGCTGAGCAAGCTGGGCATCCGCTGGAGCCGTTCATGGGATTGCGGAAGGTATTTCTCTGGCAGGACGTACAACCACTGCCAGGCGTTTTTGACTGGACCAACGCCGACCGCGGGGTTGCCATGGCCGTGAAGAACAAGATAAATATTCTCGGGGTGCTTGGATATCCGCCGATGTGGGCGGCGGAAAGGCCGGACAGCAGCAAAATGACACATGAGCAATCCTATATGTCCGGACGGTGGAAGCCGCGCAGCGTTGAAGAATGGAGCAATTATGTTTATCAGACTGTATCACGATACAAAGGGCAGGTGAAGTACTGGGAAATCTATAACGAAGTTGATTTTCATCCGCCGGGCATGCCGGCAACGTTTTCCGGCACGACCCAGGAATACTTTGAACTGGTAAAAGCTGCCTGGAACGCCGCCAGAAAAGCCGATCCTGAAGCAAAAATCCTGCTTGGCGGATTCTCCACGCTTCCGGTTTGCGACGTGAATATGCCGTATGATCTGCTGAAAATGGGAGCCGCAAAATATTCCGACATTCTCAGCATGCACTCTTATCAGGGAGTAATCGGCGTGGATAAACTGCGGAATGCAGTTAAAGCCGCGTCTCCGGCCATGGGTCTGTGGCAGACGGAACAGTCATGGTTTCAGATTGAGGATCCCCGGAAACAGGCTGAATTAACGGCCGCCATCCAGTTCTGGTTCGTGGAAAAAGGGTTCGACAAATATTTCAACTTCGGCACTTATGTTTTTACGAACCGGCATACCCGTTCGCCGGAACCACTGCTCCAGACGCTGGCCGCTATCCAGAATCAGCTTCGCAAGTGCGATACGTTTACCGGAGTGCTGCCGGACGCGGCGGTGCGCGATTTTGACGTGAAACACAGTTTTAAACGCACCGATGGAAATTATTTTACCGCCATCGGCAAAGTTGATGCCAAAACCATATTGCGCCTGTCCGGCGATATTATCAGCGCGGAAGACATGTTCGGGCGCGAATTGAAAATCACCCGCGACGGCAGTGCCTCCGTGCTACCGCCGACAGACATCGCATTGATCGTCAGCAAAACTCCGCTAAAGGTGCTTGGTGCGAAATATCAGATCAAAGCTCCGTGTTTGAACCCTGGGTTTGAAGACATTTCCGGCGACAGCACCGGCGGCTTGAAGGGTCTGATTGTAAACAACTGGACATTCCGGGAGAAAACCTATGACAAGGGCGGCGAAATCCTGCTTGACCAGCGTGCTCGCACGGGAAAATATGCATTGAAAATATCCGCTTCCGGCCAGGGACGTGTCTATGCATTCTTTGAAACACTGGGACTGGCTGCCGGAAAATACACTTTTTCCGCCTGGCTCAAAAGTGCAAACGGCAAACCGGCAACCGCCTATTTCTCCATGTTTGACACCGTCGGAAAAAGTATTGAAACCAGAAAAATTTCCAGTGTCTCAACTTCGGAATATACAAAATACACTGCGGAGTTTGAATTCAAAAAACGTCCTGAAGGCAATGTTATGTTCATCATTGGAACCGGCTTGGACAAGGAACAAGGTTCAATTCTGTGCGACGATGTTGAACTGGAAAAGCAGCCGTTAATGCTCCCGGCTTCAACCGAAAACATCAAAATCAGCAACCCGGACGGGAATTTAATTTTTAAGTCCGGTAAACTGGAAGCAGATCTGCAGAATATGGTTTCGCGCATCGGGGGCACACAGACGATTGGCGGCGTGACTGTGGAAGTCAGCCGTACTCCGGCAGTCCTCTCCGGCGGCAGCGAATGGAGCGGAACTGCCGGAAAAACATTCCGCATTCCGCTTGCCGGACAATATTCTAAAATAGCTTTTCTAGTCGGCGCCATGTTCGTTCCCGCTAAGAGCAGCGCAGTGTTCGGTACGATAAACATCACTTACAGCGACGGCAGTACCGCCGTTTTCAACCTGGAAAACAATAAAAATATCCGCGACTGGTGGCTGGCGGCTGTTCCCGGCGGCATTGCGCCGGATTTGAGTTTTGCCGATGCCTCCTTGCAGGAATTCGGCCTGTTCATGCCGATATGGAACAATCCGGCTCCGGAAAAAGCAATTACTGCCGTTGAATTGAAAGCAGACACCGCCGGACTTCTATGTCTGGCGGCTGTAATCGCAGAAAAAAAACAGTGATAGTTACTAAATTGCATTGCAGAGAATCGGCATTCATAAAAAATTAAATCTGGAGAAGAAAAATTGATTTATTCATGCAGTATATTGAATATAAAACAAAACTTTTCCAGATTGAACGCCGTCACTTTCATGTGCGTTCTTCTTGCCGGCGTATTCGCAACTTTTGAAACTGCAGCGGAATGGCGGACCAAAGCCGATGACAATTGGAAGCAGATCGACTTGCAGGATCTTTCAATAAAACCCGGCACCGCCCTTGATTTCTCGTTTCTGGTTGAAAAAGGGGAAGCCGGACAATATGGATTTCTTAAAATCGATGATAAAGGAAGGTTCGTCTTCGAAAAGCGGCCTGATGTGCCAGTGCGCTTTTTCTGCGCGCCGGAAATACCGCTGTCAAGAATTACCACGCCGTTCGGCGATTGGGACAAACTGGCTGAACAGATCAGACTCGCCGGATATAATTCAGTACGTGCCCACTTTCTCGACCAGGAACTCATGTGGGACAGCAAGACAGAAAATGTATTCAATCCCGAGATGGTGGACCGGTGGGATCGTTACACGACGGCGCTGAAAAAGCGGGGCATCTACCTGACGATTGATGCCAGTTCCTCCTGGGCGGCATTCTCAATCTACAAATCCTGGGAAAAACAATCTGAACCGGTAATGATGAAAACGCGCCTTTACTACGATAATAAGGCACGGGAAATATGGATGAAGGGGGTAAGACAGATATTTGAACATGTCAATCCCTATACCGGCATGGCATTGAAGGACGACCCGCAAGTAATCTGGGTCGCCTTGCGCAACGAACCTGGTTTAAATTTTCTTATGTCCGGCAAACGTTTCGCTGACCCCGGCATGGTTAAGCCTTTCCGTGAATGGCTCAAGAAGCGCTATTCCTCACGTACAGCATGGGCAGCCGCATGGGGATCAGCTCTTGGCGTCAATGTCACTTTTGAAACAGTGGGGTTGCCGTCGCCAAAAGGAAAAGGACCTGCATACGCCGATTTGCAACGCTTCTTCACTGATATTGAACAGGAAACCTATCTATGGGGGGCTGCTTTTATGCGTAACGTCGGTGTAAAAGTACCGGTGGTCGATTACAACAACGGGGCATCCATGCAGTCCATTATCGCCCGCGATGTCATGCCCTTTGTGGACAACCACGTTTACCATGACCATCCCAGTTCTTTTATTTCGCCCGGAGCGAAAATGACTTGCGACAACTCCCTCGAACGACAGATCGGCGACTTCCGCTGGATCATTCCCACAAAACTGCTGGGACGCCCATTCACGTTCACGGAATGGGGAGGTGTTTTCTGGAATCCTTACCGCCACCACGACGGCATGACTTTCGCTGCTTATGCCGCCTTCCAGGACTGGCAGCTGCTTGCCCAGCATGCGACACCAGTCTGGCCATCACTGGCAATCGACGGAGAAAAATGGGGTTACATTGTGCCTTTTATGGTTGCTAAAGATCCGCCGGTCAAAGCCAATGAACGCATGACCGCCTTTCTCTTTGCCCGCAGGGATGTGACACCATCACCGCACCTGGTCGAACTGCGGCTCGATGCCCGTACACTTTACAGCCAAATGAACGCCGGCGACACGGCTTCGTATTCGCTTACACCTATGGCATTGCTTGCCGGATTCGGCTCACGCGTCGAGGGAGGGCAGCATAGCGCTCCACGGGCACCATATACACCTGACCTCATCATCACTCCAGACGGAGGTACTGAGATAAAAACCGTAGATGGTGCTGAATTGACAGAGGTCAAAGGAGCCGGTACCGGCACAGAAATGTTTGTGAAATTGTTGCGCCATAAAAAGGTTTTAGATAATCATAACCGCACTGACCTCTCAAAAAACATATTCGAGAGTGATACACAGGAACTATATCTTGAGTCAGGGAAGCGGCGCTTCGCACTTAGAACGCCGCGCAGTCAAGGGGTTTGTCTGCCAGATGGACCAGGCAGTTCTTCTGTCGGAGAAATCGAGGTTGAAAATCATGGTGCCTGCATGACGCTTATGCTCTCATCGCTTTCATCTGAACCAATTGCGTCGAGCAGGCGCCTGTTACTGATTCTTTCCGGGGATGCGCTCAACAGCAATATGGTGTTTGAGGACGAATCCCGCAAAACTCTGATTAACATCGGTCAAGCTCCAGTAATCGTGCGGCTTTTAGATGTTATCCTGCGCGCACGCCTGACTGAGCCGGACAATTGGGAAGTATGGGCGCTGGCGCAGAATGGCACCCGTGTCGAAAAAATTCCAGTCGAGGTCATTAATGGCAGAGTTTCGGTAAAACTGAAAACCGGCAGCCTGAAAAACGGGCCAACCCAATATTTTGAGTTTGTCAACACTAAAAATCAATAAAACCCATTCAGAAAGGTCTCGATGAAATCAGACAGTAAATCCGGGTCAATAGTTTTTATTGTGGCGCATCCGGACGATGTGGCTCACGCCATGGGCGGCACCGCATGGCTGCTGCACAACCAATACAACCTTCATGTCTTTTGCGCCACTAAAGGACAGCGCGGAATCGCGGACAAGACGCCGGACGAAGCCGCCTGCATCCGCGAACCGGAGGAAATGGCGGTATGCCGCAAACTGAACGCCAGCCTGACCTTCCTGTCTCAGATGGACGGCGAGGTCTATTCCGACCGCGAAACATGCACGACAGTAGGAGAAGCCTTGAAACGATTGCAGCCGGCGGCGGTCTTTACGCTCTGGCCGGTAAACCGGCATCCTGACCATGTAGCCGCTTATGACATTGCCATGCAGGCAGTAAGACATTCCGGCATCTCACGGGATACAGATGTGTATATGGCCGAAAATGACATCGGCGGCGTCACCCGGCAGTTCGAACCTGATATTCTCGTTGATATTTCCGATGTTATTGAACAGAAGAAAGAACTTGTCAGACTGCATAAATCGCAGAATCCGGATGAGGAGGCAGTCAATCAGGTAATCTCCCGCAATGTGTTCAGAGCAAAATTCACCAGCTGCACTTATGTGGAGGCGTTTAAACTGACATCACCAGTCACAGTCTATCAATCCGGTCATGTGGCCGGTCAGGTTTTGATCAATATAAGAAAGAGGTAATTGCAAAAGTACCTTTTGAAAGGATTTTCAGGAATTTTCCCGAGGATTTTGGTGTCTTTTGTGAGTTAAAGCGTAGCAGCGCTACGTAAAAAAGAGCAAAGGGCATCAAAATACCGGAAAAAACCTTAAAATACCAAAATACTTTTGCAATTGCCTCGAAAAAACAAGGGATAGTGAATATGAATTCCTCCGGCAGCAAGGGAACAATCGTTTTGTTCGCGCCTCACCCCGATGATGAAACTCTGGGCTGCGGAGGATATCTGGCTAAAAAAATCGATGAAGGATATGATGTTTTCGTCGTCGTACTGACCATGGGCGAAAAACTTTTTTCTGTCATGCTGAATATTGTTGAAGCTCCCTCCCCGCTTGAAGTTTGCGCCATAAGAAGAGACGAAACCAGGCGGGCAATGAAAATTCTCGGACTGAAACCGGAAAATCTGCTGTTTCTGGACTTTGAAGATGCGTTGCTGGAAAGACAAAAAGACGGCGCCATTGCAAAAGTTGTTCAGATTCTTCAGGAAAAGAAACCGGTCGAAATAATGTGCACCAGCCAGTACGAGGGACATCCTGATCATGTGGCGGCATACTGGATTGTTCTCGGAGCTTGCGAAAAGGCGGGAATGAAAATTCCAATCCGCCGATATATCACGTCACTGAAAGACGGGATTCCGCCAGACCGGCTGCCGGAGTTAATTGAATCCGTGGAAATAACGAAATATCTGCCGTTAAAAAAGCAGGCGGTTGCGCAATTCCAGGCCCATCTGGGAATATTGTCAAAAAAACAGACCGTCCCCATCGCCGCAAACTTTGACGAGTATCTTAAACCGGAAGAGCGGTTTATTCTGCAACGCGGCTGAAAAAGAAAAATCCCGCTGGAGAAAATTCTCAAGCGGGACCGGTTTTCAGGACAAATTATTTGGCATCAGGTTTGCAGTCGTCGCATTTACAGGTTGCTCCGTCTTTGCAGCAGGAGCAGGCGTCTTTGCCGTCTTTAACGCATGTGCAGGCTGCAACAGGTTTACTGCAGCATTTACACATCGCAGGCTTGCAGGCTTCGCATTTACAGGCAGCCCTGCAGCAGGCGCAGGCGTCTTTGCCGTCTTTAGCGCATGTGCAGGCTGCGCCTTTGTCACAGCAGGAGCAAACAGCTTTGTCTTTGCTGGGCGCGAACGGGCACCAGCTCGGGCATGAGCTGCAGCCGGACATTAAAAACGCAAAAGCAATTCCCAGCACACATACCATTACTAACTTTTTCATCTTCTTCCTCCTGTTTCACTTTAGTGGTTTTTATACGCCAACATGGCAATCTATCTTTAAAATACCTTATAAAAAATAAAATACAATGTTCGCAAGAATCAAATGGTTCCTGCTCAAATAAATATATTTTTAAGAAAAGTGACATTTTTTTCAAAAAGTAGTTGACATATGATTAGTTGACATATAAACTAATTAGCAGATTATAAATTTGAGAGGGTTACAATGGAAAAGAAACACTGTCACAATGAACTTGTAAGTTTTGAAGACCGCGATCACGAGGCGCTGATGGGCGTCTGGTGGACCGGGATATTATTAAAAAAGCGGGCGAAACATTTTTTCAGCAACTTTCTTTCCTCCGAGGTGCAGTTCAATATCATGATGGTGTTGAAGTATGCGGAAAAACCGCTGACCCAGAGCGAACTTGGCGAACAACTGCTGGTGGATAAGTCAAATATTACCGGGCTTCTTGACCGCATGGAAAAATCCGGCCTGATCCGGCGTTTGAGTGTGCCGGATGACCGCCGCTGCTACCATATTGAATTGACAGCAGCTGGCAGGGAAATACTTGAAAAGGTCGAGAAGCCGTACCATGAGCATGTAAGAAAGCTGATGTCAGTATTTTCTCCGGATGAAATTAACGATATCAACCGGTATATGTCTCGCCTTGAAAAAGCTGTTACCGCGGAAGAATCCACCGCATTTAACGACAGGAGTTAGTCATGGGAATAGAACTTTTTAAAACACGCCGTTTTCTGCCGCTGTTTATCACTCAGTTCATGGGAGCGTTCAATGATAATTTTTTCAAGAATGCGCTGCTGATTCTGATTACCTACAAACTTGTATCAATGAGCGAACATGCCGCGGTACTGGTCAATATTGCCGCCGGAATTTTTATGCTGCCGTTTTTCCTGTTCTCCGCCACTGCCGGGCAGCTTGCGGACAAGTATGACCGCGCCGCAATCACCAGGATTATTAAAATTGTCGAAATCATCATCATGGTGCTGGCCGGAATGGCGATGATGCTGATGACATGGGATGGCGCTCCGCAAATATTTAAAAGTCCTGAACTGCTGCTGTTTCTGCTGTTTATGATGGGCACTCATTCCACATTTTTCGGCCCGATCAAATACGCGCTGCTGCCGCAGCATCTGAAAGAGAATGAACTGATTGCCGGAAATGCGTATGTCGAGGCCGGCACGTATCTGGCGATACTGGGCGGGACGATTCTCGGAAATATCCTCATTATGAGACAATACGGGGAGGCAATTGTGGGCGGCGGACTGGTTGCCGTCGCGGTTACAGGATACCTGGCGAGCCGCCGGATACCGAGCTCTCAGCCGCCATCGCCGGGATTGAAAGTCAACTATAATTTTGTCCTTGAGACCATGGTTATTTTAAAAAATGTTAAAAGCCAGAAGACGATTTTTCTCTGCGTGCTGGGGATTTCCTGGTTCTGGGCCATCGGCATGCTGCTGCTGTCACAACTTCCCGTATTCTGTAAAAACATACTTGGCGCCGATGAAAATGTCGTCACATTCTTCCTGACAATTTTTACGCTTGGCATCGGTATCGGCTCCGTGATGTGCAATCGCCTGCTCAAAGGCCTGGTGCAGACGACATTTGTCCCGCTTGGTGCTCTGGGCATGTCACTGTTCATCGCGGATCTCTATTTTGCCTCCAAAGGCGTAAAGCCCGGTGCCGCGTTAATCGCTCTGCCAGAGTTTGTCCGCCATTTTCTATGCTGGAGGCTGGCGGTGGATATGTTCATGCTGGCGGCCTGCGGCGGGATATTTATCGTCCCGCTCTATGCCATGCTGCAGCACCGCGCCAATCCGTCTGAAACCGCGCGGATTATTGCGGGTAATAATATCGTCAATGCGCTGTTCATGGTCGCAGCCGCTCTGGCAGTTGTTGTACTGCTGCGGTTTCATATGACCATCCCGGAAATTTTTCTGCTGACAGCCATCCTTAATCTGCTGGCGGCCATCTATATCTGCCGTCTGCTGCCGGATGCATTGTTCCGCTCTTTATTCCGCAGCGCGCTTTCCCTGCTGTTCCGGGTTGAAGTTAAAAATTTGGAGAATTACAGCAAAGCCGGAGAGCGGGTGCTGATTATTGCCAATCATACTTCACTGCTGGACGCGATGCTGATTGCAGCATTCATGCCGGAAAAAATCACCTTTGCGGTAAATACGCAAATGGCGAGAAAATGGTGGGTTAAAGTCGGCTTGTCGCTGGTCAACGCGTTCCCGCTGGACCCGGCCAAACCGATGGCCACCAGGTCATTGATTGAGGAAATACGGAAAGACCGCAAATGCATGATTTTCCCGGAAGGCAGAATCACCGTTACCGGCGCTTTAATGAAAGTCTATGAAGGGTCAGGTATGGTGGCCGAAAAGTCCGGGGCAATGGTGCTGCCGATCCGGATTGACGGAGCGCAATATTCCAAATTCTCCTACATAAAAGACAAAGTTCAAACCCGCTGGTTTCCGAAAATTACTCTGACAGTGCTGGAACCACGCCGTTTCGAGGTGCCTCCGGAGTTTAAAGGACGGGAGCGCCGGCAGAAGATTTCCACTGGGATTTACGATATGATGGTCGAGATGATGTATAATACCTCGCGGATAGATGAACATCTGTTCCGTTCGCTGCTGAATGCGTCGCATATCTACGGCGGCGGTCATGTGATTGCCGAGGACTCAACCCGTAATGTGCTGAATTACGGTCAGTTGATCCGCAAAAGCTACATTCTCGGCAATGTCCTGAGCAACCGCTGCGGCGACGAACAATATATCGGACTGATGATCCCCAATTCGCTGCCGAATGTAGTTGCATTCTGGGGTCTGCTGGCTTATGACAAAGTTCCATGCATGATAAACTTCACTGCCGGTCTTGCCTCGATTACCGCCTGCTGTAAAGCTGTCGGGATTAAAACTATTTTTACATCGCGCAAATTTATTGAGATGGCGCACCTGGAAGCGCTGGAGGTTGCGCTTAAAGATGCCGGTCTGCGGTTGATCTGCCTGGAAGATGTAAAGGCGGGCATTTCGCCGTTTGAGCTGGGGGTCGGAATGCTCCGTTCGCTGCTGCGTTTGATGCCGAAAGCTAAACCGGATGATACCGCGACAATTCTTTTTACCTCCGGTTCCGAAGGTACACCGAAAGCGGTATTGTTGAGCCACCTCAATATTCAGGCGAACCGCACCCAGGTTTTAAGCGTGCTTACGCTCAATTCGCGGGACCGGGTTTTGAATTGCCTGCCGATGTTTCACTCGTTCGGGTTGTGTATGGGAACGGTGCTGCCGCTGCTGACCGGGATCAGAACATTTTTCTATCCGTCCCCCCTGCACTACCGGCTGATCTCCGAGCTTTGCTACGACTCGATGGCTACGGTAATCTTCGGTACGGATACTTTCCTGGCCGGTTATGGACGAGTGGCGCACCCTTATGATTTTTTCAGCGTGCGGTTCGCGGTAGTCGGAGCTGAAAAACTTAAAGAATCTACCGTAAAACTGTGGATGGAAAAATTCGGGGTCAGGATTCTGGAGGGATATGGCGCGACCGAGGCCTCGCCGGTAATCTGTCTGGATACTCTCATGTACAACAAGTCGGGGACTGTCGGACGGCTGATGCCGTGCATTGATCACCGCATCGAACCGGTTCCAGGCATTGAAAACGGCGGCAAACTGCTGATCAAAGGCGATAATGTCATGCAGGGATACATGCGTCACGACCGGCCCGGAGTATTGCAGCCGCCGCCGGACGGATGGTATGATACCGGCGATATTGTGGAAATAGACAACGCCGGGTTTGTCACAATCAAAGGCCGGATTAAGCGTTTCGCCAAAGTAGCCGGCGAAATGGTTTCGCTGACCGCGGTTGAAACCGCCATCAACGCCTTATGGCCGAAGGCGCATAACGGTGTAGTAGCAATTCCAGACCAGCGCAAAGGTGAGCAGCTGGTCTTGATAACCACCAACCAGAGCGCTGACTCCGCGACTTTGCTCAAATATTTTCGCGAAAATGGCTTAAGCGAACTGTGGGCGCCGCGCCGCATCCTGCCGCTGAAAGACGCCCCGCTGCTGGGCACCGGCAAATTCGATTACGTGACAGCAAAGAAACTGGTAGAGGAAAAGTTTTCCGCAACAGTGTAGCAGAGGAGAAAGATTAAAATGGCAAGCAGATATCATTATAAAATTGCCTGCATGGAGGAGGAATTCGCTCAGATTCACCGGTTGAATCATGATACATTCGCGAACGAGATACCTCAGCATCAGGCCCGGCCGGATGGAGTTCTCGTTGATAAATTTCATCAGGAAAATACTTACTTCATATGCCTCAAAGATGGTAAACTGATCGGGATGGTTGCCGCCAGAGCGCAAAGACCATTCTCGCTTGACTATAAAATCGCCGACCTCGACTCGTTCCTGCCGCCGCACAAAAGCGTATGCGAAATCCGCCTCCTGGCAATTCGTAAAAACTACCGGGCAAGCTATGTACTGCTTAAGCTCATGGAACTGGCCGGGCAATTCTGCAAGGAGCAATGCCATGATTTACTGGTTATGTCCGGAACTCTCCGTCAGTTGAAATTATACCGGCACATCGGATTTGTTCCATTCGGGCCTGTTGTCGGAACCCCTGAAGCGAGCTACCAGCCAATGTATATTCAACTCAATGATCATCTTTTAAACAGATTTCTAAATCGCAAAGGTCCGCAGAGCAGACCTTGCGAAAAGGCAAATTTCCTTCCCGGGCCGGTTGGAATACATCCTGATGTATATGATGCCATATCGGAACCGGCAATCTCCCACCGGTCGGACAAATTTATCCGGCTGCATGAAACGGTGAAGCACAAGCTTTGCAGGATTGTCAATGCCGCAAAGGTGGAATTGTTTGTCGGAACAGGAACACTGGCAAATGATGTTGTCGCCGGACAATTATCCCTGCTTGACGACAAGGGTCTTATTCTCAGCAACGGGGAGTTTGGAGACAGGCTTTGCGATCACGCGGAACGCTTCGGACTTGCGTTTGAAACATTGCATGCAGTTCCCGGCCATACATTCAACCTGGACACAATCAGAAGACTGCTGAAGACTGATCCATCGATCAGATGGCTCTGGTTTGTGCACTGTGAAACTTCTACAGGAGTATTGAACAATCTGGAAGGAATTAAAGCAATCGCGACTGATGCCGGGCTGAAGTTATGTGTTGACTGTATCAGTTCTGCCGGAGCGGCAAAAGTTGATCTGCACGGCATATTTCTTGCATCGTGTGTCAGCGGAAAGTGCCTTGGCGCTTTTCCCGGCATGGCAATGGTCTTTTATAATCATGCGCTTTCAAAAACGGCAAAGAAGCTGCCGCGCTATCTCGATCTAGAATTTTATGCGGGTAAAAACGGAATTCCTTTCACCGGATCTTACAATTTGCTGAATGCGCTTCACCGGGCTCTGCTTAATTTTGATCTTGACAGGAAGATTAAAGAAACGGCGGCTAATTCGGCGCTGATCATTCAGGAGTTGAGAACTGCCGGATTTGAACCTGTCGGAGATGCAAATAATATTATCCCGTCCGTTATTACAATTGAACTGCCTGCATCTATGCCGTCTGCGGTTATCGCCGCGCAAATGGAGAAAATGGGAATTTATATCAGCTACAACAGCGAGTATCTTCGACGGCAGAACAGGATTCAGATATGCCTGATGGGAAGCGTGTCACAACACAATATTGCCACGCTATTAAACGCTTTAAAAAAATTAAAAGTATAAACCTGGTAAGTTCATCTGGCGCAAAACACGAACCTTACTAAAACCAGACCCAGGCAGGCGAAAAATGAGTACCAGAAATGCCGCCATGGCCACACGTCCCTGCGTTTAGCTTTGAACCGGGCAATTTGTAATGAAACAAAACCTGCCAGTACCGGGGAAAGAAATAAAGTCAGGATTCTCAACCATGAATATGGAAGCATGACTTTGGGAATAAATAC
>CAIMFA010000222.1 GCA_903840185.1 uncultured Lentisphaeria bacterium
AACCAAGCTTTCTTTGGTTTCGGTATCATTAACAAATGTAACGAAAATGAAAATTTCCTTTTCGGTCAAAACATGAATAGTAGAAATGTGCTTCAAGTGTTTACTCATATTCCCCCCGTGTCTAAAGCACTATAATGAAGTAAAAATAATATGTAAAACACAATAATCAACTATCAATGGAAAAAAAAACAAAAATTCATAAAAATATGCTTGCTGCATAATTGCGCCTATCCCCAAAATTGTACAACTCGCCCAAACCTAAAAAAATTACTCCGGGAATTACTCCGAGCTCTTTGTTTCACAGGTCATTTTATATTTTCAAAAATTGCAGATGTCATTTTTTTCGAATAACACAACACTGGATGTGAAGTATTTAGTTTTTTACCGTTTTTTTTACCTGGGCTGCCCCCATCAGTTTTACAATTTTATGCATAAATAATCATAATTTTGCTATATAAATGGTCTTTAAATCATTTTTTTCAGGCAAATAAATCATTTTAAAATTATTACTCCCGTGTCTGACCGGAAACTGCTGCTTACTATATACAGAATACTGCCGAAATCAATTATTCATTGCCACGTTCAGAAAACAGAAAAGACAGAAAAAATGCCAGACAGCGCCGGGTTTGACCGGCTTCAATCAATGTGAATGAATTGGTTTTAAATATGGACAGGCGGAACTGAGAATTTGATTTTCTTTATACGGCAAAACGCCCGGACCAGGCGGCAAGTTCCTGTGGATTGGTTATCCTCTTCAGACTCCACGGGGCGGCATGTATATTCAGTTCGCCGATAAAAAGACGGTTGGCGGACATCTCGAAATAAGCTGTCAACCATTTGCCGGCGCAATCATCACGCAGCAGAACTTCAAGCCCCAATGGTTGATCCGACGGCCCGTCCAGATATGTTATCGATTCAGGTTTTGAACCATGCCAGGCATGAGGGTCGCCGGCGATATAGTATTCCAAACCGGGCGATACGGATGGAATGAGAACCCAGCGCCCATCCGGCAGTGACTGAATGTTCACACTCTCCGGCATCCACGGCGCCGGGTCAAACGGACGATACAGGATCGGACCGATATCATCCCATTTGCGCAAATTATCTGAAACCATGCCGCCGACACAAGGGCATCCATTTGAATGCATCGTAGTGTAGGCAAGAAGAAAATGCGAACCGACTTTAACGACATGCGGATCACGCCCATGCCTTATATGGCCGGATGAGTTCCTGAAATGCCAGTCAAAACCCTCGATTGGAATGAGCGGATTACCCGGGTTTCGACTCCAGACCTTCAATTGCGGGTCTGTCGACACGGCAAACGCAATAACTTGCGAGGGTTCCGCTGAAAGACCGGAATAGAATATATAGTCAGCATCAGTACCGGAGAAGACAAATGGCGCCCAAATGTGTGAAGATTCAAAATAATTGGCGGGTTCATGTAGAAAGAACCGGATCAAGGGTTTCCCAGGTATCCAGATCGCGGGAGACGGCATGTCCGAACCAATGTTCGTTGCAGGGATGCACGCAACAGTTGCCGGCAATTCTGGGGATATGAAACAAATGGAAAAGACCATTTTTTCTTATGATCGAGAAATCGGCAAGTTCATAACCGTTCGGGGCATATCCGCCGCTTAAACAGCCATGTACCAGCGAAGCTTCTTTTATATCTGCCGACATTGTTGATAACCGTTTAAGGAAATCAGCAGCTCTGCCATCTGTCACCGCCGCCAGGTTAACAGCTTTAAAACCATCGGATGTTTCATTTGCCTGCATATAAGACAAGCCTTTCAAATTATATTATTTTGTGCATAAATAATTATATTA
>CAIMFA010000223.1 GCA_903840185.1 uncultured Lentisphaeria bacterium
AAAATCAACAGCCAGCAATTGGGGCAATGCCTGATCTCCTCCGCCGTCAGCGATATTTTTGTCTGCAAAGTTCCGGATGAAAAACAGTTGATGACCGGCAGATTCCGGATTGTCCTGGTAACTGACACTGAACAGCACAATCTGTATTACCGCTGCAGCGGATTTGAAGCATCGTTCGGCTCTGAGAAGATTAATGCTAAAGACAACTTCTGGCTGGTATCGCCGGACAGCGGCAAACCGGTTGACATGTCAGATATCCTGGCGGAGATCGAAAAAATAACGCCGCCGGTCGGCGCACCGGACGGAACGGTGACCGCCAGCACCGGCACTGTCCCCCCCTGGGTGGTCCATGCTCTGGCGGTAAAAAAATATATGGATGTAACTTCCGGCGCAGTACTGGAAGGACAGCCGAACATAGCGCCGCTGATAGCCATCGGCGGCTTCCTGCTGGTGGATTCGGTAGTCAGCCTGGGTTCCGAGCTTCTCACTTATACCGTGAAAAAAGCCTTCAATAAAGATATTCCCACTTACAAGGGCGTGCCAAATTATATCGGACAGGCTGGAGGCTGGGGAGCGGCGGCGGTTTACGAGAAAGCCACCGGCAATAAAACAGACCGGGAGAAATGGAAAACTGTAGGGGGAGACATTGCCGATATCGCTGCGATATTCCTGCCGGGCAGCGCCAAAGCTTTCGGCCTCACTCTTGACAAAGGGGCCAAGTGGGGCATAAGAATAATTGACGCAGCAAAAGAGAGCAAGGTACTTCAAATCGGCAAATACGGGATAACGTGGGCGGCGTCAGAGGCGATAGGAAAACTCTTTGACGCTAAAACTGTAATTGGCAAAGCAATCGATTACCTCTGGCCGGAAGGACAGAAGCCGAAACCTTTCCAGCCGGGAGGACCGGGGGTAAGTTATACCGGAACCGGCGGCGGTCAGTCATCCGGAGGAGTGTCCGGGGGACTGACTTTCTCGCTTGCCGGACTGGCTCCGGTTATCCGTTCAGCAGTTTATGACTATCAAAACAATCAATTTATCATCAACGGCAGCAGCCATTATCAACTGCCCCTGCCCCCGTCCGAAACTGCCGCTATTTTTGATGCGGTCAAGGCCAACCAGGGTTTTGGCTACTCTCAGGCTGCGCCTGTCAACTGGCATTATCCGGCGAATGACAGTATCGGCCGCAATTTGAAGCAATGTGACTGGTATCTCGGCAGTCTGGCGGTGGGCATGACGGAAAATGTTCCGGACGGATGTGTTCCAGACCCGGATTACAAGCCTGTGCGGACAACTGCCGACTCTCTGCCGTTCTGCTTCCAGGCCGATTTCAATTATCAATTCGGGACGGACGCAGACCGCCTGTACTGCAAAAAATCTAATGTCAGCATTGCGATGGTTCCTGTCTTGATGGATAAAGCGAGGCAGGGGATATGGGAACGCGACGAAGCGGTGGCCGCCTCCGGCAAAGTTCCGGAATGCCTGGAGAAAAATGCCCGGCATCTGGTCTCACGCTGGAATTATTACGCCGCAACCCCGGTGGTATCAGCCGTGATAAAATATGGTGAAACCGCTGTTTTCGCGGAGATATTGCAGCAGCAGGGAGTAAAATTAAGTTCACTAGCTGCTGAAATCAGACAGAAAGCCGGCAAATAAATCAAAGCATCTCAAAATTCAACATCCACATCAAGCCGGAACAACCGGCTTGATTTTCAGCATTTTTATTATTAATTTTGACTTATTGCTTGTCGCCGGTCGAATTTTCTCATATATTATCCAAATTACAAAAAATAAACATTAACCATTTGGAGATTATAATGGAAAACTTGATAGAAAAAGCCAAAGTGCTGGTTGAAGCGCTGCCGTATATTCAGAAGTTCCGCAACGCGGTTGTCGTAGTTAAATTCGGCGGCAGCGCCATGGAGAATCCGGAGCTGATCAGAAGCACGATGCGCGACGTCGTGCTGATGGAATGCATCGGCATGCGGCCGGTAGTGGTCCACGGCGGCGGCAAAGCCATCACCGCGGAACTGACCAGACAGAATATTCCAACCAAATTCGTCAACGGCCTGCGCGTCACCTGCGCCGACACCATCAAGGTGGTGGATGAGGTTCTGCACAACGTAATCAATAAGAATCTGATTGAAGAAGCCGCGCTGTTCGGCGGCAAAGCCGTCTCCATTTCCGGCAAGGAAATGCTCAGAGCGGAAAAGATGTACTCCAAAGATCAGGCCACCGGCGAACAGATTGATATCGGCTTTGTCGGGGACATTGTCGGAGTCGACGCGGAGAAAATACTGGAAGCAGTGAAGAATGACATCATTCCGGTCATTCCGCCGCTTGGCGTGGGCAAAGACGGCCAGGTCTATAACATCAACGCGGATATCGCGGCCTGCAAGATTGCCGAGGCGCTGAAATCCAGAAAACTGGTCTTCCTCAGCGATGTGCCCGGAATCCTGAGCAATCCCAAAGATGAATCAACCGTCATCCCGACCATCTGCACCACCGAAATCGACCAGCTGATCGCGGACAAAGTAATCACCGGCGGGATGATCCCGAAAATATTGAGCAGTCTGCATGCGCTCAATGCCGGAGTAAATAAAGTCCACATGATTGACGGAAGGCGCGAACATTCGCTGCTGCTCGAAATCTTTACCGACAGCGGTATCGGCACCCAGATCGTGAAACCCGATTCCGCATCATGAATATAGTCATCACCGGAATGAAACATTGCGGCAAGAGCACTCACGGCAATGCCCTCGCCGAGCATTTACAATGCCAGTTCTGCGACACGGACGACATGCTGATCGAGCTTTACCGTGACCAGACCGGAAAGCGGTTATCCACCCGCGACATATTCCGTTCTGAAGGTGAAAGTTTCTTCCGGAATCTGGAAGTCGAGGTCGTAAAACAGCTTGCTTCCGGAGACTATGATGGCGATAAGAACAGAGTAATCGCGCTCGGCGGCGGCCTGCCGGCCAATGACGCGGTAACTCCGTGGCTGGAAAAACTAGGTTTTTTCGTGTATCTTAAAGTGTCGCCGGAAATAATTTTCAAGCGGATCATGGCAAAAGGCCTGCCGCCGTTCCTGGATCCGGCAAGACCATATGAGAGTTTTAACGAATTATATCAGCAGCGGGAACAGTACTATCTCCGGCTCGCGGATCTGGTCGTTGAAATTGACCATGAAATGTCGTTGAAAACAGCGAATAAACTGATAATTGACAGAATCGGGGAGGCATTGAATGAGCGGCAGCACATACGGTAAAATTTTTACAATCAGCACGTTCGGGGAATCTCACGGCGGCGCCGTGGGCGTGGTCATTGACGGAGTCACCCCGGGGGTCGCGCTGTGCGAAGCGGACATTCAATCCGATCTCGACCGCCGGAGACCCGGCCAGTCTTCAATCACCACCGCCAGGACGGAAACCGATACCGTCAAAATCATGTCCGGCATTTTCGAAGGCAGAACCACCGGCACTCCGCTGATGATGATCATCATGAACAGCGACGCCCGTTCCGGCGACTATGACAACATCAGGGAACTGTTCCGCCCCGGCCATGCCGATTATACTTATAATAAAAAATACGGCATCCGCGACCATCGTGGTTCCGGACGGGCATCCGGACGGGAAACCGCCGGACGCGTCGCCGCCGGGGCAGTGGCGAAAAAACTGCTGGCCGCCAAAGGTATCAAAATCACCGCCTGCACCCTGGCGGTCGGCAATCTGAAATGTGAGAAATACGAGCCTGATTTCATCGAAAAAAATCCGGTGCGGGCTTGCGACAGCAGCGTTGCCGCGGCTATGGAGCAGCGCATCCTGGATGCCGTAAATGAAGGCAACAGCGTCGGCGGCATCGTTGAATGCCGCGTCTCCGGCGTTCCGGCCGGCATCGGCGAACCGGCTTTCGATAAACTTGACGCGGAACTGGCCAAAGCCATTGTTTCCATCGGCGGCGTCAAAGGCATCGAATTCGGTGCCGGCTTTGCCGCCGCCGCAATGACCGGAAAACAGCACAACGACGAAATGTCCCCGGCCGGTTTCGTGACCAACAACGCGGGCGGCATCATCGGCGGCATTTCATCCGGCGCTGAAATCATTTTTCGCGCGGCAGTCAAACCGACCTCATCCATCTCCATGGAGCAGAACACGATTGACTTGAACGGCAATGCGGTCATCTGCGAGACTAGAGGGCGGCACGACCCCTGCCTCTGTCCGAGAGTGGTTCCGGTCGTTGAAGCGATGACCGCCATCGTCCTTATTGATTTGATTAAACAGCAGGCGGCGCTGCACTGCTAGAAACTTAACAGGAGAACAGGCCATGTCGGGAAAGAAAATGCTGATCCAGAAATTAGGCGGCAGCTACCAGTTCATCATCAAGTCGCCTGAAGAGCTCAAGCATATTCCTGATCTGAACGTTGCCCGCTGGGCGGCTTCCGCCGCCGCGACTGAAAACCTGAACTGTGATCAGAAATTCCTGGAATTCCTGGACTCCGACAAAAACGGCAGAATCAGGGCTGACGAAGTAAAAGAGGCATATTTCTGGCTCAAAGAAGTTGTCAAAGACTTCAATGTACTCCATTCCGGCGAAGAAGCGATACTGGATCTGTCAGAAATCAACAACTCAACGGACAAAGGCAAAGAACTGCTGGACGCCGTCAGCGATTTGCTCAAAGAATGTGTAAAAGACAATAAGATTGGCATTGAAGACATCAGGGCAAAATCCAAAACGCTGTCCTCCGGTTCGCTGAAAGGCAACGGGGTGATCACTGCCGCCGCCTTCAACGGCACGCTGTGCAGGCAGCTGGCTGAGGATATTATCAGCGTTACCGGCGGGATTCCCGTACCGGGCGGCGAAAAAGGCATTTCCGCATTGCTGCTGGATGGTTTCCTGAGTGATGCCGACGCTTATTTAAAATGGGAAAATAATCCGGATATCCCTGCCGGACAGAAATTTTCAACCGACTATCCGGTTTATAGCAAACTGCGCGCCAAACTTGACGAATACTTCAATTACTGCCGCATGGTAATCCTGGACCCGGCCAACCTCAGCCGTTTCACAGTTTCACCTTATCTGCTTCCTGAACTTGACATCAAAAACCATGACGCTGTACAGGCATATCTGAAATCAGCCCCGCTGGCGCCCCCCTGTCCTGAAACAGCAATTGATTTTGAAAAGGAAATCAATCCGGTTTACAAAGATGACGCGGCTAATTTCGTTAATACTTTTGCAATGAAAGTCATGACTTTAAAACAATGGCAGCA
>CAIMFA010000224.1 GCA_903840185.1 uncultured Lentisphaeria bacterium
CTTTACAAAACCCCGGTTTACGGTGTAATCCGCCGCAATACTGCTAAACCGATAGAGTGTTTCCGCTTCCTGGAATTTCTCTTATCACCGGAAATACAGAAAAAATTTGTTGCTACCGGAGTTTTATCCGGTGATGATTCACTGAACCACATGCCAAAATTTGCAGGCAACGAAACCTTGCTGCAACAAATCCTCCAACAGTCAATTCCGGTCGATTTCAAGCACGGCGACGAGTTCTATTTGGAAAACAATATTCTCAATGCCGAACTCTGGCGCGCAGCCATTGGCGAGGTATCCTGGGACAAAGCTCTCGATAATGCCTTTAAATATGGTCAGTATTATATTCGCCGCAACGCCGGAATCTCCGGCAATTAAATACTACTTTCATTTAGCTTCGTCTCCCTTTATCCGAGGCTGGTAAACTGTGATTGCTTTTACAGGAACCGCCCCGTCGCCATTCGGAATTATTTCAAGAGTGTGATGACCGTTTTCTATCAGCTGGACCAGGGTGGTACGAACCGGCTTTGCCGGATCAACCGATTTAGGCGCAGTGTAGACATCTTTAAACATCGGCACGACCGACCATTTGACTTCAAAGCCGGACGGACATTTTTTTCTAGTGGCCTGCTGCGAGACGGTTATGGTGAAATCCTTTGGATCAATCGCCACGCGCCCGGATTGAGAAATAAATTTTGCTTCGCTGCTTCCTGAGCCGTCCGGACCGGTCTTACTGCCGGATATTTCGAACTTGATTTTTTTGGCATCATCACTGATTTCAGCAATCTTCAATGTCCAGTCCTCCGCCAGCAGCGGTTTCTGGCTGGATATGGTATAGACGGCCGGCCACCATGCCTCAAAGGCTTTGCCCGGACGGGTAATGGCATATGCCATAGGATTTGCCGATGGAGCTTTGCCGTCAATCAGGATTTTCGCGGTACCAGTTTTATCCGCTGAACCGGCAACCACGTCTACGCGGTTGCCAATGAAATCAATTTTAACGGAACCGTCTTTATTCTGCTGCACCGGAACCGTCTTGATCCAGTCGGCATGCGGAACAGGAAAATCCTTGTTGTAACGCAGATGCCGCCATATCAGAGCCTCCATCAGATCGCACCCTTTTTGATTAAGATGCACGGTATCCCTGAGCAGAGCTTTAGGCTGGAGCTTATTGTCGGCAAGGTATTGTTTCCATTCCTCCCTGACATCGACCAGTTCACAGTCATATTTCGCCGCCAGTTCCCGTATTGCCTTGGATGAGTTGTCGTGCAGATTCTGCGCCCAGGCATTTCCTTCATGGGAAATATGGTGGGTGGCGATGACGATTTCGGCGGTTGTCTGTTTACGGATATTTGAGATGATATTTTCTATTTCGCCATGTTCGCCCTGCGCTTCATTACTGTAAACATGAAATATCACCAGGTCAGGATAGAACGGATAAAGGTCATGATTGGCCGTCTTCATAAGGCGTTCAGCGGTGAATCCGCCGATGGAACGGTTCTCGACAGTCAAATCCGCATTGGGATATTCCTTTTTCAACCTGGCGGTGATACCATTGGTCCATGGCTGCCCGGTGATTGACTGCCCGTAGAACAGAATACGCACCGGATTTTTCTTCTCCGGTGTACTTGTCGCCAGCGCGGTCATCGTGCGGGAAATCTTTGATCCGAATTTAGATTCGTCCGATGCAGGTTTGGGCAAAGTCAGATCAGACGGAGCCTGGGCCATTGCAATTGCCGGCAGAACAATCGCGAAGAACAGACAAATGGCTGCTTTTTTCATATTAAACTTCTTATTCCTTGTTCAGAACTATATTGTCAAAGAAAAGTTCCGCCTTGTCTTCGAACCGGGCGCCGATGCGCACTCCAAGCTTTATCGCGTTTTCGGGAGTTGTCGTTTTGGCAGTCCATGTTTTCCATTCGCCGTAGAGCTCCACGGTAATATTTTCCGGAGTACCTATCCAATGACCGTCTTTGTCAATTAAATAGAAGAGGCAGCCGTAGCTGGCAGTGCCAGTGGCTTTGCTCCTGAATGACAGCGAGTACGTCTGCGCCGGATCGCACATGATTTCCTGCTGGAACCAGATGTAAGTCTTAGCCGGACCGGTTGTCGCCAGCTTGAGGCATTTGTTGCCGTCAGCCTCTTTCACGATTCCCCATTCAACGGCTTTTGATTCCGGCGAGCCTTCTTTCAACTGCCATTTGGAGAATATCCAGCCGGGGATGAACGTGCCGTCACCCTGATCCAGACTGCCATTCTTAAGCAGGTTTTTGTCGTCAGTTTTAGCTTCAGGTTTCGCGCCCGCCGCCGCGATAGTCTTCAGTCCGGCATTCTTCCAGACATCGCCGGCGCCGTTGTTATTGAGCAGATCGTCCAGATAGGGACGCATGGCTTCAGCCCAGATGCGGTATCCTTTTTCAGTGGGATGGAGTCCGTCCTTAAGCTTTTCTTTCGAGATGCTCTTGTCGGGTTCAATAAAGCGATCTCCGATATCGAGGAAGAAGACCTGTTTGCTGTCATGCAGTTTGGCGATAATGGCGTTGGCCGCCTGCGCCTTCACGGTACCGGTGGAATCTACGCTGAAGCAGGGAAAAACCCCGAGCAGGAGTATTTTCGTGTCTGGAAGTTTTGTTCTGGCGTAATTGACAATTGCAGTGATGCCTTTGGCGACATCCCCGGCGGAATCAGATGTCCCGTAAAGGTTGTTGATGCCGATAAGGATGACAAGCACCTTAGGATTTATTTCATCCAGTTCACCGCCTGCGGTGATACGCCAAAGCACGTTTTGGGTTTTATCGCCGGGTACCGCAAAAGCGAAAGCGCCCAGCGGAGCGCAGAATTCACTCCAGACCTTCGCCCCGCTCTGGTGCTGGAACTGATGACAGATGGAATCACCCAGAAACAACACTTGCAGATTGGCTTTGCTGGCCATGTTGGTCTTATGACACCCGACAGCCCAGTCTTCCTTCCGCGGGGCCGGAATGCCGGCGGGATTACTGGTCTTCACAATACCGTATTTGCTCCACTCCCAGTCACCGGCATCTTTAGCCGCATCCTGGGCAAAGCCGGAGCTTAGCGCCGTAAAAATTCCCGCCGCCGCTAAAAATTGACAGACTCGTGCTTTGAATAAATTTACTGATTGCATGTTAATTCTCCTTTTATTACATATCATCGTATAGAAAGATACTTTTATTTCTTCAACATTCCAGCGCCGAACCCGGAGGCGTCTTTGTTGTTGTTAGCGCCGCCGAACAGGAATATCTGGCTTTTGCGTCCAGCAACACCGCCTGCTGGCGGCCCGTCCACCCCGACGTCAAATCCGATTGAATCGGGAGTCTTCGCCTTTGCATCAAGCGCAGTCCACGGAACAAAAATCCCGACCCAGTATGAGCTTGCGTCCGCCGCCCCGCCATCCGCCTCGACGCCTTTGAATGCATCCTGCGCGCTGCCGGTATTCCACAATTCCACTTTATCATTCTTTCCGAAAGCCGGTTTCGACACGATCTGGTTTACGCCCTTATCGTAGGAAGCGCTGCCCAAGCCATTGGCTGGAGATCTGAAATCGAAGAACCATTCGATGCACGAGCCTTCAACGCCCGGCCACTTCTTAAGCGGGCCTCTATTCTTATCATGGACAGTGATGCGGGCAAAAATGCCTTTGTCATTATAGCCTGCCGCCACTTTCGCGGAAAGCTCGTCCGGGCCCTGCCAGTAACGCTCCTCCTGCAAAGAACTCAGTTCCGGCGGACGTCCGACCGCCACCTGCTCCGGCTTGTCGATCATCATCTCCCCGCCCTGCGGCTTCCATGTATTCATGTCTTTCAGCGTGAATCCTTCCGGCAGTCTGGGAATTGTAAAATTTGGCCTGACGTCTATTTCAATCGGGAAAACAAACGGCGCTCCGTCAATCAGCGTTGTCGCTGCTTCAAGCCGGTGAATACCCCTGGACATTCCCGGCACAGTCTGACAACTGGTCTCGATAACCGTTCTTTTTCCGGGATCAAGGGAATATTCAATTTTTGCAGGCGCGGGCTTCATACCTTCGGCACTGCTGAAATCGACTGATCCAGTCCAGTTCGAGTCAAAGCGGTTGACGAGGGTGAATTTAATCTTCGTCTCGCCGGATTTGCCGGTTGAACGCTCATAACCGATCACCGGCGAAGGCGAAAGGCTCATGCCCGGTTTCTTCAGATGAATATATATCGGCTTGTCGTCCAGTTCGATCCGGTGATGGTATGATTTCGATCCGCCTTTCGCGGCAAGCGTCTTTTCAATCCCGAACAATGAAACAATCTCTATTGCCGGACAGACAGTCTGAAGCATTGCGGTCCGCCGTCCGCCGTTTGACCAGAGTACGGCAAGCTGTCCGCCGTCGGCTTTTTCAAAAATTGTACCGATAATGCCGTCCTGGTTTACCGGAGTGCATTTCCCTGTCAGCACACCCTCCATCTGAGCCATTGCGACGGCGCAGGCAAGGGTATACAGCGAAGGCGTCGTAGTTCCATCCTTGACTCTGGCAAAGATACTGAAACAATCGAAATCATGGGTATTTCCAACCCACGACTTGCCCTTTTCAATGAGAGGATCCCAGCCGAAGAAAAAGAATGGACAGGCGCCTGCGGTAAAGTTTAATGTGACATTCTGCACCATAGATTTGGCTGCTGTCCATTCGTCCAGCGCATAACTCGGCCAGCCTGTCGGCACCTGTACGGGTTGAACTCCCTGCTTGATCAGTTCAGCGAGCCGTTCATGGCGGATTGGCTGGTCAAAAGTCTCCCGCGGCGCGGCGTAAACGCCCGTCTCGGAATTCATCACCGGAAGCTTCCGTCCGGCGGCGGCAATGGTTTCATTGGCCCGTTTCAACATCTGCGGCAGTCCCGCATCACCTGGAAGCATGGGGGTGGTGTAAGTGTGCCAGGACACGCCGTCAATGTATTTGGAAGCGCCGGAGGCGAAAGCGTCGCGGATATAGTCCACAAACTGGCTGGTGCCGCAGATGCCGAAGACTTTGGCTTTTGGATCTGTGGCGTGTATCTCTTCTCCAGCTGCTTTCATCACGTCGGCATAGTCGGCCGCCGGTTTGCCGCTGTATGAAACCGTATTGGATTCATTATCAAGTTCGTAGATGTCCACTTTACCTTTGTAGTGCTCCGCCAGAGCGCGGATGAACTGACGATACCGCGCAAAGTTTGGACGTCCTCCCGCCTTGCCCCACGGATATGTCTTGTTCATGTAGGCTGCGTCAAAGTCCTTTTCACGCATCCACGGGAAATATGGAACTGATATGAGACAGACAAAGTTTTTCCTGCCTTCCTTGAACGACAAGTCAACTCTGGTCTCCCAGTTCCATTCTGCCGGAGGCGTGTCCGGATTCAATCCCGGTTTGCCGTCCCAGTCTTTCACCCACATCGGTCCGACGATGTAACCCCAGTAAGCATAATTGTGCCGCCAGTGGACGGGAAGAGCATCCGGCCATGAGCCTAACGTACTGACTCCGAAAGAGTGAAAACCAAACTTCGGCGGTCCGGCGGGTTCATCTCGCCGGTTCACAAACATAAAATTCCTCAGAGCGTCCCGCTCCGCCATTTCAGCACCCTCGATTCTGGTTGAAAGATGGTAGATGTCAGTATCAAGCGTGAGTGGAAACTTGACCGGAACTTCAACCGATGATTTGGCAGGCACCAGTATTTCCTGGAACCAGTCTCCAGTATGACCCCGCACTTCGCTTGACAGATTGAAGCGCAGTACTACCTTCTTCTCTGCTGCGGATGCATTGGATACTTGAATCATGGGGCAATCCCGGCGCGGCGGTTCCTGTGAAATCACCATGGCGTCAAAGCCGTGAAGTCGCGCCGTAACGGCGTCGAGTGCGCTTCCAGCCTCGCCGGTGGCGGCATATCCGTTTTCCCAGTCGAGTTTGAAGCTTCCATCGCCGTTCAGCGTGAGTTCGTCCACATAATAAACTTCCACAGACAGTCTTTGTGGGTTGAACGGGCCGGACAGTTTCAGGGTGGCAACGGCTTTGCTGTTGTTTTCAAGTACTGCTTCAGCGGCGGTCCAGCGGAGAGTGAACGGCACCCACTCCGCGGCTGGTATTGCTGAGGCATACGAACTTGCAGTCACTCTTTTATCTGTTGACAGCGCAAGTCCGACTTTTCTGCCTTCCGAAGCGGGAGCGATGACAACAGACAGACTCTTTCCTCCAGCTTCAAGGGAAAGAATCGTTTTCGCAGTGCGCCTTTGATTATCACGTAATGAAAATGAAGCGGTTCCGCCTTTGCCGAAACTCACCAGTGGCGCGAGCTGGTAGGTGAACAATGTTTCCACTTCCATGCAGTTTCCGGCGGCACCCCTGCGTTCCGGCGGTACAGTCGGCATACGGGGGTTCGCCACATTGTCGGGATAAATTATTATTCCATTCCTGACCGTGGAAACACCGGCTTCATCTTTGGCGGAAAGGCTTCCGGCGAAGACGAATATAATTATTATTTGAACACAAAGAGTGCCCTGCATTAACATCCATATTCTTTTCACAATTATTAAAATCCTTTGCCAAGCGTATTAACGGTTGTGTTAGTATTTATCTCCACCAGACTGAGTTTACCCACATGTCCGTCGAGATAAAGCGCATTGGCTTTCAGGCGATGCCGGAATTCGGCATTCCAGGTCGGCATGCCCCACGCCGGCATCCAGCGCATGGCGCGCGATTCAGGAAGGCTTGAGTCAACATGCCCTTCAAACATCTGGCCGCAACCGCTGACTTTTTTAATAGAACCGTATTTCATCGGGTTGGATTTATTGAACGCGCTGTACTGCATCCCGAACCAGGCGTTGTACAGAGTGGACATCTTGTACGGGCCAAGCGAGCCGGTCGGCGGGGAATCAATATAAGGCAGATTGGGGGTGGTATCACTCGGACACGATACCCCTTTATCACGGAAAGCCCGCTCAGTCATCTTGGAATATACCAGCATCTGATAATACCAGAACCCGTAGAGATCATTCGGCCGCATATTGCTTGGCAGAATGTATGAATCAGCGTCATTTGAATAAAGCTGCGACCATAATCCACGCTGTTTCATCATATTCGCGCAACTGATTTCCCGCGCCTGTTCCCGCGCTTTACTCAGCGCCGGCAACAGCATTCCAGCCAAAATTGCGATGATCGCGATCACCACGAGGAGTTCAATGAGTGTAAAATTTTGCTTCCGTTGACGCTTCATTTGCCTTGTCCTCCATGAGTTTTGTTTCCA
>CAIMFA010000225.1 GCA_903840185.1 uncultured Lentisphaeria bacterium
GAAAAGGCATTGTTTTCAACCATTTCTGTAAACGCTTTCATCATCCGGCAGATACTCAGGAAATACGATTCCAAAGTCGGGTCGGTATACTGGACGCAGTAAGGCGGAATGCTTTTTTCGGAAAAACATCGGAATTCCAGCGGCAAAGCAATATTTTCGATGACTTGAGCGGTTACGGTCAACCCGGTTTTGTAGCGGATAAACACCGTATCTGCATTTTTACTGCCGAGATTTTGTACGGTATCAATATCATAGCCGAACATTGAACAAATCGGATCAAGAAGATGAGCGGCATATCTGATCCAGATGCACGGACTGATGGCATGTATAGTTTTCACTTTGCCTGGATCAAGCGTTTGCTTCGCTTTCTCAACCTCCGGCGAGAACCGGAAGGACGACGCAGTCATGATCGGATAGTCCGGTCCGGTCGCGGCAATGAACTTATCCAGAGTATCAAGATTACTGCCCATAACTTTGTCCATGTAAATGGGCAGTCCTGATGCGATAAACGGCTTGGCCATTTCCCAATGGTTCCAGATATCATCACGGGAAAAAATGATTCCATCAACATGTCCGATCATATCTTCCGCATGATCAACCACATTTGTGATGTTGGAGATGCGCGCGACGCTTTCAGAAAGCTTCCTGTCCTGCGTCCAAATATGCGTCACCTGTGCTCCCGGAATAAATTCCCGGTTGCAATGGTGAGCCTTCAAATACTGCTTTATGATTTCAAACGGGCATTCTGTGTCGAGAGCCGCCTCGTTATAACCATTAAAGACCGCAGAATATGAATAAGGATGCCCGTTACCTTCGTTTAATCCGATGATTCCAAAATTAAGCATATATTCATAACTCCTATTTATATTTGGTAAAGCCGCCATCAACAACCAAATTGTGTCCGGTGATATAAGCCGCTGCCTCGGAAGCGAGGAATACTATTACGCCTTTCAAATCTCCTTCATGCCCCATCCGCTTCAACATGGTTCTGTTGGAATAGGCATCAATAAAAGCCTGTGGCTGGGTTCTTTCAAAACCGCCGGGAGATACGCAGTTTACCCTGATGCCATATTCTCCCAGATAGGCTGCAGTGTCATACGTCAGTCCGATCATGCCGGCTTTGGCGGCAGTATATGCTACCGGATTCGGGATCATCGGCGGCGCATAAACACTGCGGTCTCTGCCTACCATGGAGGATATGGAAGCAATATTTATTATACAGCCACTTCGCTGCGGCATCATCAGTCTGGCATACTCTCTTGTTGTCAGGAACGTTCCGGTCAGGTTGGGTTCGATGAATGCATTCCAGCTTTCCAGAGTTTCTTTTTCCAGATAACCGCAAGCTTTAGGTGAATGTCCGCCTGCATTATTAACAAGAATATCCAGAATGCCGAATTCGTTCTGAATTCTCTCAAACAAACTGACAATCGAATTCTCATAACAGAGATCCATGGATATTCCAACTATTTCAGCATCCAGTTGACGTGATAACTCCGCCGCTTTTTGAACCGCTTTGTCATTATCGCGTGAAGTGATGATTACCCTGGCCCCGGCCTGCGCCAGTCCGGAAACAATTTCCAGTCCGAAATTCTGACATCCTCCGGTAACCATAGCCAGTTTTCCATTCAAAGAAAAACTTTCACGAATATTCATTTTATTAGCCTCATATTGATACTATTGGGATCGTTTTGCCGTCGGTTTCCCTGCTTTCGATACCGCCGATGACCAGCCGCATCAGTTCGTCGGTTTCGCTGAAAGGGAACGAATATTCTCCAGAACGCAGAAAATCGACGAATGCCTGAAGTTGTGCTTTGAAAGCGTAAAATGTATCACTCGACGTAAGCGTGAGATTACCGGCAGTGCCGGACAGGCGCAGCGGCCCGCCGTACTGGATGTCCTTGATGCAGGCAATGACAATATCAATTCCGCGGCGGTGAGTCATGTGTACAATGTTACGCTCGGCGGTGCCGGTGTTCTGAATTGTTTCAAAACCCGGCCCGGCAATCGGATATATCGCCTCCAGCGCATGAATACCGTAAGTTTCCCATTTTTTAGACATCGGCATGGAGATGAAGCGCAACTCGCCCAATTCTTCAGTGCGGCGATGGTATGGCATGAATTCTTTGGTATAGCGCATGCAGCTTGAAGACATGACCGGACGCTTTTCATTCACCCATTTGCGGAACTGTTCGAGGTCCTGGCGGTTGTCGCATAGCGGCTTGTCAATGAATACCGGCAGTCCAGCTTCAATAAACGGGCGGGCGCGTTCAACATGTTCTCCGCCGATGTCCGTGGCGACGATCACCGCGTCTACTTTACCGATCATGGATTCCGGTTTATCAACGATATGGGGTATCAGCGAGCATTTCACCACATGTTCCGCGTCCTGATGGCGGTCGCAATAAATGTGAGTGACATTCGCACCGGTTATCCGCAACTTGTCCGCTGCTTCCTTATTGAGGTAAGCCGGAATTCCAGCAAGCGGACATTCCCGCGTCATCGCTTCCCGGTCATAACCGTTAAAAATGGCGCTCCACGAATATGGATGACCGTTGCCTTCGGTCATTCCGATGATTCCCAGCCTGATCGCATCAGGATTTTTCACCCATGATTTCATATCTGTACCTTTCTTAAAACATTTTAATTTGTTTATTTAATCAGTCGTTGAAAAGTCGTATGCGCCACTGGTCCGCGCAATGACGATTCAAGTTGATTTCGGACGATTGCCTGCGATAATTCTGCAAATGCGGCATCGGCAGCTTCGGTAAATTTATTCAATATTTCATCATTATGTGCCAGTGTCGGATATATCGCGCAGCCGGCCAGAAATCCCTGATCAAGCATTAACTGAGTGTACAGCGTCCTGATCGCATTCGCATTCGGATAATCAAATGCAAAGGAGGCCAGACATCCCACATCGCTGGTAATATGCAGTTTTAACTGATGTTTTTCGCCAAGTTCAGTCCAGACAGCCATCATTTTTACGCCGAAATCGTTGACGTATTTCGCGGCGTTGCTTTTCTCCATTTTCGCGATTGCCGCCAGCGCCGCAGCCGGCCCGACCCGTTCCGTCCAGTAGGTACTGCTGATAAATGAGCGGCTGACGCCGGCCATCGCTTCAGTTGTGCCGATAACTGCTCCGATGGGGTGACCGTTACCCAATGCTTTGGCGAAAACGGCGATATCAGGATTTACGCCAAAATTTAGATGTGATCCGCCGAAGCAATACCGCCAGCCAATAGTGATTTCATCAAAAATTAAAATTATTCCGTATTTATCGCATTCCGCACGAATCAGCTCCATAAATCCGGCCGGCGGCGTGTGATGCCGCATCGGCTCCATCACTACGGCCGCCAGTTTATTTCCGCGGTTTTTTATCAACTCCAGAAAAGACGCTTGATCGCCGTAACTGAAGGTATGGGTTGTTCCCCGTAATTGTTCAGGAACGCCATGAGCATCGAGTCCAGGCAGCAGCATATTGCGCAATTTATTGCTATCCCCAAGATTGGCGGCAATATACCAGTCTGTCCAGCCGTGGTAGCCGCAAATGGCTACTTCATTTTTATCGGTTGTGGAACGGGCGATGCGGACGGCAACCGCCATGGACTCGCCGCCTGTACGCGCAAAACGCACCTGCGACGCCCATGGATGGATTTGGCAGAGTTTATCCGCCAGCTCCACTTCCTCATAACAGTTCAGCGAGGACATGCTGCCGTCCTTAACTGCTTTTACTACTGCTTCTGTAACCTCGGGATCGGCGAAACCCAGCATACATGAGCCGATGCCGCAAGTAGACATGTCATAGTAATGTCTGCCGTCCAGATCGATAACCTCACAGCCAAAGGCTTTCTGGTAATAAGCCGGCCAGAGGTCCGGCGCCATCATTTCCGGACGCTTGCTTAGAAGCTGGGTACCTCCGGGAATGCGCTGTTTGGCATGCGAATAGAGAGTTTCAGTTTTATTGGGCATGATTATTCTCCTAAAATTATATGTTGCGCGTTACGGTAAAAAAGATCTTGAATATCGTCATCAGATAGTTCCAGCATCATGGCGGCCTGCCGCTGGCAGCGTAATTGTTCATAGACAACCAGCGTGGAACGGCTGTCGCAATGAGGACGAGTTATCCCCGGGAAAAAATCCCATGCCCGTCCCCAGGTGATATATTTGCCGTGATCCCCGCCGGCCGCAATGTTGTCGCTGCCGAACATTATCCGCTTGCGGTCTTCGTGTTTCAGCAGTAGAAAATGACTGTAAGTGTCGCAAACCGCCGAAGTGTCATAGCAGATGTGGTCGAGATGTTTCAGGCGGTGGATCGACTTTTCCAGCGTGAACGGATTGAACCCCCTGGCGCAGTGTGCCAGTTGCCAGGTGACGCCGGGATACCGGGTGGTAAAATTGGTTAGATCAGCCAGATTTTTCTCGTCCGCCGCACCGGCGAATTTGGAGAGGTGTAATACAACCACCAGCTTATAGTGATCCGCCACTTCGATCAACGCTTCCGGCAGATAATCGACAATGTCGCAATTGACCGGATCACCGGCAAAAATCCGGTATGGTTTTAATGCCTTGATATGGTATCTCTCGACTTCGTCAGCCAGTATTTCAGGTTGCAGTTGCGGCGTTACCAGAACTCCGGCGGCGGACTGCGGATCTTTGGCGGCTTCGGTGCAAAGCCAGCGCCGGTCGCCGGCAAAATCGATATCTTTCATAGGCGTTCCCATCAGCAGAAAATGGGTTTCGCGGCCGGGAAACACCTGGCTGGAGAATTCACGCATTACTGCCAGATCGGCATTAAAACGCAATGCGGAAGCCTCTGTGGAGGCGGACGCAAACCGGTCATTCCACAAATGGGTGTGAGCGTCGTAAATTTTCTCCGGCACAAAATCCGCCAGTTTGCTTTCCCATATTTCCCGGTCAAATTCGGTTACAGCAAACTCATTCATGTCCTGTCTCGTATTCAGTAAGATTAAATTTATTAAACGAAGTAGTATTACTAATAAATAATTATATTACTGCAAAATCGCTTAAAAGTCAATAAAGCTTAATAATAATAATACTTATTTTAAAAACTGTTATTAATTACGATTTGCATAAATGTAGAGATACTGTTAGCATTTATTTAATTGTAGATGAAAAGAAGGAACATTGTCTAATGATAAAATTAAGCCAGATAAATATACGCCGTAGTAGAATGCTCCGCTGCCGCAGGATCGTTGATTATATTATTTTCATTTATTCCGTCTATTTTATGTTCATGTGCGGAATAATAAGCAATAACAGCAGAATGGTCATCGATATCGATCCATGCAGCATAAGAACAGTCACCGCCACTGGGCAGAGTTCTGATAAACTTGATTTCATGCTGATCCTCCAGCCATAAAACATCAGTTCTTACATTAAACCGACCGGGAGAATCCCAGCGCCTGCCGATAATAACACAACCGTTATTCATTCTTTTAATCATTGGGCCTTGAAGTCTGACAGGCAGTGTTTCCCATGAACGGATCGCGGTATACGGCGAGTCGATTATGGCGATTTTAGGACATGAACCGTGACAATCATCACGAATTAAAGCATATAATGTACCATCACCGGAAAAGTCCAATGATGTTTCGCTGCCTGCGGGCAAATCAAGTTGCTTTTGCCAGATGATACCATTGGAGCTGGTATATAATTTTACGTGATATTCTCCGTCAGACATTCTGTATCCTGAACCATATAAAATTCCATCGTGTTTTTTTATGCACCATAACCAGTAACCTTCGAGTCCATCGATATTCTCCTGATGAAAATTACTGCCGTCTTTAGAAATAAATAATACAGATTGCGGGTCTATATCATGCTGCCTCACTCCGCAATACATTAATAATTGTCCGTCAAATACGATAAGTCTCGGATCCCGCAGGTCAACCAAGTCCAGTTTGATTTCTGCGGCAATTTCCCAGGCTTGCAGATTTTGTGAGCGAATCAGCGTAATTCTGCCATTATAGCTCATGTGATTGTCCCCTGTCCTGAACGCAATATAATATGAATCCCCGAATTTGCAGAATCCGGGAAACCCATTATGAAGTCCGTTACAGAAAATCTTACTCACCCGTTTTACTTGAAAATGCACTTTTGTTCTCCCAAAATATTGGTTGTAATTTGTCGATTCCTAATAAAATTTTGCTTTCGTTATCTCAATCCTCGATACAAGCACACAAGTTATGACAGGCCTTCTACATAGGCGGCGGTCGAAAAAATCACTTTTCTGCTGTGATAGCGACGATGGCCGGAACGGCATTGTCCTTGCCTGATTCAAAGTCTAACGTTTTGATCATCTTATCAGGATGGGGATTTGTCCATCGCCAGCAATACAGTCCGATTTGCTGACAAACCGAATTTGCAGATTCGTGGGCGATTTTCGCGTCTGGTATCGGCTTCGGATTCCACCAGCCGCCGATTGCTTCTTCGAACGGCACTGGAACCATCGCCATGGTGTCATCGGCATAATTGACCTTCAAATAGTAACACGGTTCACCCGGTTTCTGCTCCCAGCCTGCAGTATGTAACACATAGAGATGTGTCACTTTCATACCTACCTCAATATCGTTGACGCTCTTGGCGAAATACGGTCGTTCGATGCCGCGCAGGACAATCGCGCTATGATCATTATTAGTTGCTGGATCGATGATTTTGAATGGGATATCGCCTGCCAGCCTGACCAGACCGAGTGGCATCTGCCGGTAATCGTTTACCCCTTGATCAAACCAGCCGCCGCGCTTGTCTCCGGGCAGTTCATCGCTGAAGCTGGCATTGGCTTGGCTCTTAAGATCAAGCGGGACGCAGGACGCAGTTTTAACGCCGGCGAAATTTCGGGCTTTCGCATATTCCACGGTCAATTCAGCTTCCTGACGGTTAACGGCGACCAGTTCCCCGATTTCTGCCGCCAGTGCCGACTTGAATTGTCCATTTACTTGTTCGGTATCGACCGGTTGGGCGGTATCTGCGGGACTGACTGTACTGAACAACAACAGAACACGGGTCTGCGGCGGCAGTAGCACGGTTACGCCATTTCGCAATGATTTTTCGGTCCACTGTTTGTCGCATCCGCTGAGATACAATTCGCGTTTTGTCGGTGACGACAGATACATCGCCGGTAGCTGTTCCTTTCCGGCATACTGCAATCGGACCAGCCGACTACCGCAATCTTCCCAGTTGATCAGTAACAGCAACTTGACGTCACCCCGGTCAATTAACTGGAGTTCTGCCTGAACCAGCGGTTTTCCATCCAGCGGCTGTAAAGTGAAATAGCGCCCGGTCTGTCGGGTTTTCAGGATTTCTGGAATGGTTCCCGCTGTTTCCGGATTATCGAACGATTTTTCAAGATAATAAACATGACCATTGCCGAGTATGTGATGCCATCCCTGGCCGGAGGTAGTTGCCGTATTTGCCAGCACTTTGTCTTTGTCGCGCCGCAGTCCAAGCAAGGCAGAGGCGTCAAGCGGCTGGGCGTATTCGTTTTCGGTCAACGCATTGCCGGCACAAACCACAAGTCCTCCGGCTTTAGCATAGTCATGCAACGCGGCAATAGTCGTCCGGTCAGCATTGCGAATCGCAGGCAGGACGACGGCATCAAACCGGCGCAGGTTGTCAGCGGTCATTTCTTCCGCAAAAACGATCTCCGGCGGATATTGCGAATACAACAGAGCAAAATAACAGTTAAGTAATTGTTTTTCAACATTTTCATGGTTGATCGCGCTCATTCGCAATGACGAATAGGAGTAGACCAGCGCCACTTTCGCGGGAACACGGCGCGGTTGAGGCAGAACGATTTTCGCAAGCAGGTTTACTTCTTCGGAGAATTGCTTGAAGCCGTCGAGTTCCTGGCGCGGCCATGAGTAAGGATTTAACATATGCGAAGCTTTGTAACCACCGTTGTAAACCATAGCTTTAGCCTCCGCAAAATCTTTCCATTCCCATACTCTTTTGCACCATGCATAGGGAAAACTGCCAGACAGTCCGTGAAACACTTCCGACCACATTGCAGTCAAGAGGTCTTCCTTTTTGCTGGGAACACGTTTGCCGAAGAGGGAACGGGTGCAGTAATGTTCGTCATTGTTCACGGGTTTAACTCCATGACTCAAGGAGGCGAAGAAGTCGGCGACAAATGAGTAGCCGCAAGACATCATCGCCTCTTCCATCGGATTACTTGCGCCAGATTTTACCCGTCCAAAATGCCAGCCACCTTCGGTTGTCAGCACATCCAGTTCTTTTGCGATCAACCGGTAATCCATTCCAGCGCCGTTAGAGCCAAGAATTGACGAGACCCACAGTTGTTCCGTCAAATAGACATTAGGACGTTGATCGACTTTTCTGATTTCACGTCCGAAATCGCGGAGAATGGTTGCATAACGTTGAGCCAGAAACTTACACCACTCAGCCCATATCGCCGGATACGTTTCGAAATTTGGCAGCCTGGCGAGTTCTGCAAATGAATTAAATGTGGTCTTCCACTGCTGGTTGGCAGTGTTAATGTCCTTGAATTTCTCCTCCATTTGCCGCGCAAAATTTTCCCGGTTGAACTTGCAGGAACAGCGGTAACTGGATTCGTTGAATATTTCGTAAATAAACGGGTTGGCCCCGTTAGCCAGGGCGAATGTGGCGCCGGTACGGAAGTAAGCTGAATAAATTTCAATTGCCCGCGGATGTTCGGGACATAGAGGGATGAATTCGTGCCAGCCGGGGTTCTTCTGCATGAGTTCATCGCTGGCGGGATTTTCCGCCTTCAGCATTCCGGCGATACCGTTGATCCAGGCGTAGTCCTGGATGAACGGCATTCCGTTTAACCCTCGGAACATTTGCGCCAGAGCTTCAGCATCTTCCAACTGGCGTTTTCCCCATGGAAAATTCAGTTTGCGGAGATAAGGGTAGCGGGCGGCAGCGGAAAGCTGTAGAGAATTCATGCCGAGTTCAGCAGCTACAGATGAACCAAACATCTGGTCGTAAATCGTTCCACGCATACATTCGCGCGTGGAGCCTGGGCCGAAATCGGCTTTTAGCGAGATATCGTCAACCCAAGGGCCCAGCATGAATACCGGTTTGCCATGGAGATAAAAAGTTCCGTTGCGTATCTCAGGCCTCTGGTACTGATCGGTCGTCCAAACGCGGTCTAGTCCTTGGCACAGCCGCTTGGCCCGGTCGCGAACAACGGGATCAACGGCGTTCAAATCGACCTGACCCGCCAATCCGGTAATACCGATTTCGTCGAATAGTATGCTACTGCCCGCCGGAAGAGGAACTGTAAATTGAAAATTGACGGCATCGACCACTCCGAACTTAAGATTGCCATAGAAAGCAGTCAGTGGTATTTTTATCATTGTCCAGCCATTATCTCCGGATATCTTCATTTCGTCGGTAACCGGAACCGTCTTATCCGCTATTTGAATCTGCATGGGAAAAAAAGGTTTGACCATGAAAAAAAATGTTGCGGCAGGCGCGGCGGCAGATAAGCTAGCCATCCGGTTGGCAAAAGGACAAAACAGGCCGATTCCGGCATAGGGTTGAGACCCTTTAACCGTTGCGCACTTTAATTTTGCGTTATTCTGCCCACTGGAATCTTGCTGTTCCAGATAGAGTCCGCCCCAATTGCGCTTCTCCCACAAAGGAAGAAGTCTGTCGTGAAAAAAATAAAATGCCTTCTCGTTAACAATAGAAGTTATCAACGGGGATGGACTGCCATTCGTTACAGTCGTCGTCGTTGTTTCCATGGGGATCAGTGTCAGATCGTCGAAAAAAGCCTCCGCGTCATTGCCCCAGCCGTTAGCACAATGTAAAAAAACAAAGAGCAGTTCTGCATCGGCCGGAACGGTAATCGGAAGATTGTATTCCGTCCAGACAGTTTCCTCTGTACTTTCCGGTCCGGCAAAACCACTA
>CAIMFA010000226.1 GCA_903840185.1 uncultured Lentisphaeria bacterium
AAACTAAAAAGATCGCAACCGCTTTGCGGATAGCGTCTTGCGGCCGTATTTTTTCGTTCCTCCTTCATGCGATATTCATATCGCCTGTCAGTCGGATCAAAAAAATCCAATCCACAATCCTGCTAGTCTATTTTTAAATTTTCAGCCGCGCAGAGTATAAAATTCAGTTTCCAGGCAATATCGCCGCCGGCGGAATTTAGATCGACTTTCAGAATGCAGCCATCGACAGCGGCGGCGGCTTTACCGGCGCTATCCGCATTGATAAATTCATAACCATCCGGAATGTATATGGTCAGGCGGTATACTTCGCCTTCCACGTACTTCGAACTGCCGGACAGACTGTTCGAAGCGGCATCCCAGCACAGTGAATTCAAGTCGCAGCCGCCCTGGGTTATGTGCCTTGAAGTCGAGATAACCTGCGGATGCGCTGTCAGCGGAGTTATGCGCAAAACGGCAGTATCCATTGGAGCAATTGACACTTGCAGCGCATCGCCGTGAATTCCCATGAATTCATTTTTCCAGAAATCATAAACTGCATAACACAGACCGTTGCGGGTATCAATATGCAAATCTGACTCCAGACTGAGTTTCAGCTCCAGCGCCTCGTCTTTAGTGTTCATAATGCCGGCGACATTCCAGTCGCCGAACTCCCTGCAGACAGCGAGGTTGACCAGCACATAGCCGTCGCCGTAACTCTTCTGCTGAAGATCCATCGGGTGAATGTCGGCAACCGGGATTATCCGCTTTAACATATCAATGCGCGCTTCATCCAGTTCCGGCAGGTTGTCGCCGATGGTTACCGGCAGGCCGGTGAGCCCGTAGAAGGAAACCCGTGAGCGGGCCTGCGGCAGAGTGTTGAATTCGCTGCGCAATACCAGATTGTCGCCATCGGCATAGAAGACAACATTGTGCCAGGGGTAAAAACGGAATACTCGTTCGATTGAGTTCGCGATGAAGTCGCTCCAGCCGAAAATGTCGCCGCCGATTCTGGCGGCGCTGAACTGATCCATGGCAAAAGTGATATCCCGCTCGGTGTTGCCGGAACAGGAAAGCATATAGACGTCAGTACCGACGGTTTTTCTCGCGGCCTTGACCACATTTCGTATGGCCGTGTCGGAGGATATCGCCGGATTGTGAAACTTCGAATGGAAAGCGTCGCAAATTGTGAAAGTGGCAGGGAAACAGTCCCATTTAATGGCCTTGAAACCCCATTGCATGATCTGTTTGAAGATAGCCGGAATATACTCTTCAATAACGCCCGGATGGCTGGGATCGATCCACCATTGACCGCACCATTCAGGTTTATGCGCCAGCAGCCATTCGGGGTGCTGCTTAAGCAAATGGTTCTGCTGCCCGTCATTGGTCGCGCCGATCCATAGCACCGGAATCAGTCCGAGTTTTTCAATCTCCTCCGCGACATGAGCCAGTCCGTTAGGATAAGCTTCTTTTCGTGGAGTAAAGGTATCGACGCCTTCCTGTCCGAGACCGTCAAAGGCTTTATGGTTCCATTCCCAGTCCACCCAGAGGCAGAGTTTTTCCGAGTATTTACCGAATGCTGCTGAAAGCAGCCTGGCATTTTCCAGTACAATCTGCTCATTTGCTTTGAATTGAACAGAGTACCAGGTCATCCAGCCGACAGGCGGCGTATTAAAACCGTGACGCTTGTCGATGGGCGCATAAGGGATATTGAACTTGCGTTTGCAGTAATCATCATGGATTTTGAACGAAAAAGCCCGTCCATGGTCGATTCCGTTCTCGAAGTGAAAGCGGTAACCGCCGGTATTCCAGTCATAGCGGATTTTGAACTTATCGGATGCTTTGAATTCAAGCGCCATATCGGAAAGCCGGTCGAAGAGGGCATTGTCGTGAATTGAACAGGCCGGGCCGCAGGCTGTGCGCAGATTATGATCTTCGGCGTTCAAGCGGATGCCGAAGGTGGAGTTTGCCGGATCGTCACCCCATTGCAGCATGCCGTCAATATGGACGATGGCGCGGGCGAAGGTACGGATATGCAGCGAAGCCGAGTCCAGTGTAAAGTGCAGTTCCAGAGCCGGCGCGCCTTTGGGGCCGTCCGAATAGATTATGCTCAGCACATGGCTGCCGGGATTACATTGCTGTTTACTCTCCACCTGCTTATATTCGTTCGGGGAAATCAACTCGCCGTGATAGCTGCGGACGGAGACTGAGGCGTTCTTTATAAATAAATGCTCCTCCGTTTGTCCATCCGGCGTATAGGCGCAGGAGAATGCATGCGCATTCTCATCGTAGTTTACAGAATAATTCTTGAAGTTGAAATACATTGGCGTCCCCGTTTTATTTTGTTCCGGATCATTAATAAATAATTCAACGGCAATTCACTATTTTAAGAAAATCCTCCAGATCTTCATCATTAACTCCGACGAAATACAAAAGTCCGTTTTTATCTTTCATCTCCTGCTGAATTCTTGAAAGTTTATTTTTTAAAAATGAAAGCCGTAATTCTTTGGTCGAGCCGAGTTTTTCAACCGGCGTTTCAGTGGCGAGAAACAGCCTGTTCTTAAAATATGCTTCATAATTGTCCAGGAAAAAATCAGGACCATATTGATTGTTGAGGCCGATCACAAAATCAGCATCCGAATATGCCCGCAAAAGCTGCAAGCCCTGTGTTTCATTCATAACGCAATAATGACAAAACAGCGGAGACGCGAAATGTTTCGACAGATCTTCCAGGTATTTAAGATCGAATTCCCATATTTGTTCGTTACTCATATTTATGCTTGAATCATCACCGATAAAAATGCCGGGCAAGGGAAATCCATTCGGCGAAAAACCGTCATGCACTGGAGTTCCTATTTTATCATGAATGTATTCAAACCCCGTGATGAAAGCTTCTGTAACTCTCTTCAGCAGTTCATGAACTGCGGCAGGATTATCATAAAGGTCAAGATAAATATCCGTTCCACGTAAAATCATTGCATTGCCGAACGGACTGAGTTTATGCGGCGGTATAATCCTGACCCCTTCCGGACAATGCTCCATAAAGTAGTCCAGGGTTTTAAGAAAATGCCGCCACATGGGATTGTCCAGAGCGGGTTTGGACATATTCTTAACTTCGGCAATGTCGTTCAAGACATGTTCAATCCAGGGGCCTCCGTCGATATCCCCAAGTCCGGCACCGAACATTGTCGGAATTATTGCATCCCCGTAGTCAACTAACAGAAAAGGGAAATTACCGCATCCAGCCGCCTCGTTTCGTTCAATCCGCGCCATCTGAGCTTCAAAGTTTTTTTGCGGATATTCCCAATACCGGCTTTTAGGAGAAAGCCATTGTCCTGAATTTATATGCACACACATTTTTCCGGTATGATTCCAGCTCAGCGCCTCCAAGGAAGCCCTGGTTGAATTATTGCGACTTTCCAGATATTTATCCATAAATTTATTCTATCCTCTGCACGGCTGAAAATTCAACTATAAGTTGAATTTTCAGCCGTGCAGAGTATAACTCCTCCTATATTTTACATGCTGAAAGGGCTGTCTTCAAACTGGAATAATGTTTGAAGGCCGCGGCATACTGTTTTTTGTGTTCAG
>CAIMFA010000227.1 GCA_903840185.1 uncultured Lentisphaeria bacterium
GAAGTAAAATTGACAGCCAGAGATATGTCAGTCCTGATGCTCGGCAATCCCGTTTTAAAACAAAATAATAATCTGGAGCGCTTCAGCAGCGCCAGATGGCGCGTCGGCAAAGTCGCGATCGAAACTTTCCTGGCGGCACATGCGGTCAATTCCGCGGCGGAATGGGCGGGAGACGGCTATGTCGTAACCGGTATTTCCTGCGAAACAAACGGCGCATCCGGCTATTATGTGATGCTAACAGCCAGAGATATGTCAGTCCTGATGCTCGGTAATCCCGCGTTCAAGCGGAACAGTAATTTTGAGAGTACTGCCAGCGCCGTCTGGCGCGTAAGCAGCGGCGCAATCGAAACTTTTCTGGCGGCGCACGAAGTCAATAATGATGCTTCCGGCTGGGCTGGAGAAGGTTATTACGTTACTGAAATCTCCAGCCGGCCGGAAGGGGCGCAGGGGTATCTGGTTACAATTGAAGCCGGATATGCCGGAGTCCGGAAACTTGATGTGAAACGTCGCGAAATTTTTGCCGGATACGATATTTCCGGCAACCCGAGACGCGAAATTATCTGGACTGGCCGCTGGCGGGTGCATCGCGACAATAAACTAGACTTTGAAAATATAACCGGCTTCTCCGCCGCTGACTGGGCGGAGGAAGGCTATATCGTCACTAGCGTTGATCCGTCCAGAATCAGCGATATGGAATATGAATATGTCGTGGAGGCAAAGTCACCGGAACTTTCCAATCTGGCCGCGATGCACTACAAAAATGACCGCACTAATCTGGCTTCCAGAATGGACGTGATGGTTGACAGCGGAACATTCATCCTGTCTGCGGAACAATGCGGATGGATCAGGAGCGATGACGGCAGATACGAGGAAATCGCAGACTGGGGCTGCGATGCAAATTGCCCGTTTCAAACCGAAGATGTACTGGCGCAGGAAATGATCGGTTGCGAACTGCTTTGCGCCCTGCTAACTGTGTCAACTTACCGCAAAGGGGAAACCCGCCGACATGTCGCTGACGAAGTCCAGTGGACTAACAGTTCCAGAATTGTCAGCAATGCCGACGGGAATGACGGGGACTGGCGCAAAATTGAGATCAAGGCGGATATCATCAATGATTCACGCGGTGATGTCTGGACTAAGGTTTCGAAAAAGTATATGCACGCCCCGGCCGGTTTTAAATGGAATCAGAACTACTGGAAATAAAACTATGGAAAATTTAGTTGAAACGATCGAAAATATTGAAGCGCAATTACGTCGTAACCGGTTGATTGCCGGAAATAATATCTCTATTGAAAATACCGGGGCGGGATTAAAGATCAACAGCCTTGGCGAAAGTTCCGGATCTCTCCGGTATAAAGGTTATTTCAAAGTTACCGACACGAGTGGAAAGTCAACGCCGGAAGTCTCGGTAGTTGACGGCGCTAATGTTAAAAATCCAGCCTGCGGTTTTGTCACCGCCAAATACGGCACGAGCTACATCAGGATTAATGTGGAGCCGGTTGATTTTGAGATTGATGCCGCCTGCAGTATTTATCTGGAGATAGATCTGCTGGCATTTTCAGCCGCGGTCAAGCAGGCTGAACCGGCGATGCCGTCCACACCTCCGGGAAAATGGCTGGTGCTGCTGGCGGACATTGATATTGATGAATCTGATAACATACGGATAAATCAGATCCACAAAACCGGCGAGATCTACATCGAAGTTTTCCGGGATGTGTATAACGGCCCTTTTGCCATTTGCGATACCAGTACAGAAGATACAAAACAAATCACCGTATGCAACGGCGCGAATCCCTCTGATCCGGTTGCCGGATATATCTGGCACGGCAACATTGCTTTTCCGGTTGCCCCCGCGACATTCGGAGTTGACGAAGACGGACCGCATCTGTTTTTGTTTCTGCGCTATTCCGGAGGCGCGTATTCATGCGGCATCGTGACGCAGGCGGAGTTGATTACCAATGACCTGCAATACGCATCTGTTGAAATTGGTTACGCAAGAATCTCCGGCGATTTCGTGCCTGTCTATCAATATCTTAAATCCAACTGGATAACAACCGGGCGGGTGGTATGATGATTAACCTGAGCAACATTTTCGGCTGGAATTATTTTGCGGACTGGTCCAGTGAAAATTCATTGAAAAATTTTCCTGTCGTCAATATTGAAACGGCAATCGCGCTGGCATGGGAGGAGCGCCGCGCGTGGATGCCTTTTGATCCGGCATTACAGTATGATCAGTCCGCCACATTCAGGCGCAATTTCAGAACAAGCTACGGTAACAGCGGCATTGCATACTGGTGGATGAATCTGATTCCACATGTAAAAATTAACGGCAAATATGTTATATATGACGGCGAAACTCCGCCGTCAGGCGGGAACAGCGGGTACGGCTGGAAAGGAATCGCGGTTAAAGGCGATACTATTCCCAACCTGATGCCGGTAATTGGAAACACCGGTTATCTCGTTTATGTCGGATGCGGTTATATTCCTGATTCCATAACCTGGCCTTATGCGTTGTCTGTTGCGGAAATGGAAGATTTGATCGGAGAAACGATTCTGCCTTATCCATACGACTGGCCTTTGTTCTCCGCTAAATATTATCTGCAATTTTATAAAATCCTTAACGCCGTCAGGCACCGCCTTTATTATAATTATCCCTCAAGCTGGTTTACCGGACTTACAGACAATACCTGGTCAAATATCAGTGCATCCGCGGCGGCCGCGCTGCTGGCCCGGAATAACATATACAGTCTCTATGTTTACAGCCATGAAAACGGCAGCGCTTATGATGTGCGCCTGAAGACGGTAAAAAGCGGACAAATTGCAAAATACCAGGAAGATTGCTATATCAGACTGGTATCCGCAGACAACGTTTTCTGGCCGGGGACTGACGCCCGATACACTTTGTATAAACATTTTGATCCGGGAGATACTTTCATTATTGATCCGCCGCAAGTTCCCGCTCCCGGCAAAGACACTTATCTTTTTCAGGCAATTGAGCCGGTCAGTATTGAAGACCGTGTTTCCATTGCGGATAAATTCATTTTCCAATGACCGTAAACGGTATTTTCTATTTGCTTTTCTATCAGCTTAAGTTTTTACAATATAACGATTTGCGTGTAATCATGTTTACAAAATTACTATATGTGTACACACGCAATAACTAGTAACTAAAAAAAGGAGGCTCTATGCCAGGGTTTAAACGGATACCAGTAAAAATTGACGCGGCAACAGGACGCCAGATCAACGAAAACGGCGCTATTGTCCGGGAGGCGGATTACTTCCGGCTGCTGTTCGACGAGACCGTAATTCTCTGTTGTGAATTTTACGACCTTGAATGGTCGGGCGGCATCACCGTCATGAAAGAACATCCGGTAGCTGAAGATATGACGCTGTCCGCATTCGGCGATTGTGATTTTGACCCCGCCACCCCGTTTATGTTTCTGGCCGAGGAAAACATTGATCCGGCGCTCAATCATGTTAATGCGCCGGGAGACTGGCACGGCGATACCACAGGTGACCGCGGCAAAGGGCAGGTCAGTTTCCGCATCAACACCAATACGTTACGCTTTAGTCAGGCGCTGAAAGCAGCCGGCAGCCAGAAATATTACTTCCTGATTATTGGCGTACCCGCCAGTGAAATCGAAAAAAGTGTGCTGGCATATTTCCGGTTCAAAGCGGAGAACCGTCCGAGTTCCAGCGCCGGAACCCCGGTTAGCGCAGACCCGGAATATCTCAGCGCGCAGCAGACGGTCGCGCTCCTGAAGACCGCCGCTGATTTTCAATTTTCAATTGACGGCGCCACTTCATGGCACGATGCGCAAACGGATGCTGACCGCTACTACAGGGAAAGCCGGTTATCCGGGACGTGGTCTGATCCGGTAAAACTTGTTATCGGAGCTGCCGGCCAGCAGGGAATACAGGGACCTGAAGGCCCGACCGGTCCGACTGGTTCCACCGGTCCGGCTGGGTCCATTGGCCCGCAAGGTCCGCAAGGCATTCAGGGGCCCGTCGGTAATGATGGTGCGGACGGCGAAACTCCGCTCTTCTTGTCCGGCTCTTTTACCGGCAGCGATTTGTCTGACGGCATTTTGTCTCTGACTCACACGAACGGCAGTATTTGTCTGCCGTTTGTGATTACAGATAATATTGGCAGAAGCGTAACTCTTGATTCGGCGGCGGTGGTGTTTGACAATAACCGGATAACCGTTGATCTGGCGGTATTCGGCGCTTTGACCGGAACCTGGAAATACGCGTTCGGCGGCCTGCCTGGAGCCGCCGGTCCGCAGGGGCCTGCCGGAACCGGCAGTGGTGATGTTACCGGCCCGGCTGGAGCGGTTGACTCTCAGATAGCCGTATTCGACGGCACTACCGGCAGGCTGTTGAAAGATTCCGGCCAGTCCGTTTCGTCCGTTGTGTCCGAAGCCAGAACTGCGGGAATCAATACTCAAACCGGGGACTATACGCTGGTCGCCGGCGATGCCGGAAAAGTCGTAACCATGACCTCTGCCGGCGCAAATACTTTGATTATTCCGGCGAATAGCTCGGAAGCCTTTGCGACCGGCGCGATGATAGCCGTAATTATGAATGGCGCCGGAACGACTTCAATCACCGCCTCCGCCGGCGTATCTGTCAACGGCGTGACTGCAGGAACCGGCGCGATCTCCGGGCAGTACAAGGGCGTGATGCTGATTAAGACCGGAAATGACACCTGGCTGGCGCTGGGCGCGATAGGAGCGATAGCATGATGCAGCTACTCGCACAATTATTAGGACAGCAGAATTCCGGAGGCGCCGCAGGCACTTTTAATATTTCATACAGCGTGTCCGGCGCCGGAACCGCCGCGGCAAATGGAACCTATTATGCCATGATGAGTCCGGATGTTAAAGACCAGTGGGGAAATCCGGTTTATATGAATGCGAATGGAAGCGCTTATCTATTCGCCAGTGAACATACCGGCGGCGATTATACATTCAAGATATCATCAACTCGTCAGACTGGCGGTACAGATTATTATTCATGGTCTGGCGCTGCTCCGCAGAATATCAGCAGTCAAACTGTTTTAAGCGGCGGTTCAGCCCCGTTTCCAACAATACAATAAAGGAGATATTACAATGAAATTCACAAGTTTTAGAACCATCAAACTCGCAACCGCTCCGGCAGCCGGAGACAATCCGCCGACCGGCACTGTCTACGAATGGCACTCGCTTGACAACTCAAACAATCTTATCATTAATTACCGGCTTCCTGACGGCACCGACAAGACATCGGCGCCCGGAATATCTTACGGTCTCCCGATCGCCTCAAGTACTGTTTTGGGTGGCGTGAAAATCGGCTCAGGACTGTCTATTGACAGTAATGGTCTCCTGACGGCGGGCAGCGGCAGTATTGGAACTGTTGAAGTTCTGACCGCCTCGCAAACATGGACAGTCCCGGCAGGCGTTACGTTACTTAAAGATGTCTGGATAATCGCCGGTGGCGGAGGAGGCAGTAGAGAACATGGTGCCGGTGGTGGAGCCGGTGGTGTTAGGCATCTAATTAATTATGCTGTAATTCCTAGCTCTGGAATAGCAGTTGGTATTGGCGCAGGGGGTTCTGGCTCTAACTCTGATCGTGGTTCTCGCGGCGGCAATTCGTCCTTCGGTGAGTTTATTGCTGTCGGTGGCGGCGGCGGCGGTGGCGGAACTACTAGTAACGGAGGCTGTGGAGGAGGAGGCACATATATGTTTGAATCTTCTGCAGGGCAGGGAATTGGTGGCCAAGGATGGGCAGGCGGAGCTTTTATATCTAATGATGTGTACGGTGGCGGCGGTGGCGGTGGAGCAGGAACTGGTGGATTAAGTTGTTTAAGCGCTCCACAACGCGCGGACGGGGGCGACGGTATTGACCTGTCTTATTATACAGGAACGGGTGTTGGCGATAACGGCTGGTTTGCGGGCGGTGGTGGCGGAGGTACTTATAATGCTGCTGATAATACCCGCTATGGGAGAGGTGGCAAAGGCGGCGGAGGTCACGGAGGATACAATAATGGAACCAACGGACGCGGCGGTGATGCTATGGTTAATACCGGCGGGGGCGGCGGAGGTTCTAGCATTCCAGCAGGTACTGCCAATGGTGGCGGTAATGGATCATCTGGAACAGTAATAATAAGATATTGAACACAATATGGAGACGAGATTATGTCGCAAAAATTTCAAGTTTTAAAAGTTAAACGACTTTTGTCACAGATCGATGAATATGGTCTTGATGTGCCGGACGGGTTCAGCGAATTGACACTTGATTATATCGCGGATAATTACAACGGCGCCGGGCCGGACTGGATGCCGGAGGAAATGCGCGATATTCTTACCTGGCTGTTGTCAATCTTTGAACCGGCTTTCCTGATTCACGACATGGAATATTCAGCCAGTAATCGAACGGCAAAAGGCTTTATTGCCGCCAATTCCAGGATGTGGCGCAATATCCGCAAAATCATCAATTACGAATATCCGCGGTACAATCCGTTCTGCTGGATTAATCACGTGAAATGGTATCTGCGTGGCGCCGCCGCATATCGCGCCTGCAAACGTTTCGGCTGGTCCGCCTGGACTGATTAAAAGCGAGAAAAGTTGAAAGCGAGAAAAGTTTTAAAGTACCCATAGGTCCCATAAGCCCCATAGGTCCCATTAATTAAAAAAGGAAATTGAAAAATGAATTTTGAAGCATTGACTGTCGGCATCGGCATCTTGTCGCTGTTCGTCACAATATTGACTGCTACCGTCAGCGGCACCGCCGCGATTCTCTGGCGTATCGCCAGAATTGACAAGAAAAAGGTGGACTGGAACGCCTGCCGGCATCTGCGTGAAACATGCCCGTGCCGTAAAGAAATCCAGGAATTGAAAACCAGAGGTAGTGTCAAATCTGGCATGAAAGAAATGAAAGAAGATGTGGATAGGTAAAAAGGCGCTGGAGCTACATTAGAACCTGTCGCAGTCAACGTCAAAATCGGCATAAAGCCGCGTCC